>JAYUWQ010001100.1:0-6047 GCA_043753485.1 bacterium | reverse complement strand
GGCCATGGAAGGCATAGGGTTGGCGGGCATCGACGGCCGAGGGATTGGTCCCCAGCGCATAACCCCGGGTGCTGAAGAGGACCTTCTGGAAGGCTTTGAGATCGTAATTCAGATCCTTCATCACCTGCTGCAGGTAGGCGAGGACTTCGGGATTGCTGACCACCGTGCCGGTGGGATCTTCCTTGTTGGGTTCGATGAATTTGTCGACGGGCTCAAAGAGACCGATGCCCATGACTTTCTTCCACATGCGGTTGGTGATCAGCATGGTGAAACGGGGATTGGACGGGTCGGTCATCCATTTGGCAAATTTGCCGCGGGCGTCATCCCCTTCGCGGCGGCCACTGGAGGCGCCGGGGAAGACGGAGCGGGCCTTGACCACTTCGTCAGGTTTGCCGCCCTTGCCGTTGAAGTCCATCGGCAGGGTGATCTGGCCGTCCCCGTTGCCGGTGACGCCGAAGTCATAAATGTTGTCGTGGAGCCAGCGGTAAAGATCACGGCGGGAACGGTCCTCCTCGGCGGAACGGCCGTTGTATTTTTCGTTGGCGTATTTGGCGTTTGCGCCGCGGTCACCGGTCTTCAGCCCGTGGGTGAAGGCGGACATCTCATAGAAGTCGAGTTGCTTCCATTTATCATAGGGGTGATCGTGGCACTGGGCGCATTCGATGTGGGTGCCGAGGAAAATGCGAGTGGTGTTCGCCATGTTGTCGAGCGGCATGCCCCGGTCACGCTCAAAGTAGCCGACGGCTCCCTTGCCGGGCTCCCAGCCCCCTCCGTTGGTGGTGAGCAGTTCGAAGGTGAATTTGTCGAATGGTTTGTTGGTGGCCACGCTTTCCCGGATCCAGCGGAGGTAGGGAACCCCGCTCCGCGTGCCGTCGGTCCCCAAGGTGCTGGTGGCCCGCAGGAGGTCGCAGAAATAATTATACATGTGGCCCGTGTAGCCTTCGGAAGCCAACAGTTGGTCCACCAGTTTTTCACGTTTGCCGGCGCTGGAATCATCCAAAAAGGCCTTGGCCTCTTCATAGGTGGGGATCCGGCCGATGGCATCGAGATAGAATCGGCGCATCCAGCGGGCATCGTCGGCCGCGGGCAGGGGTTTGACCGCTTGTTTGGCAAAACCACCCGCGAGGCGTTTATCGATTTCCAAAGCCGTCTTTTTGATCCAGGCGGGGTCATTGGCGAGGTTTTGTTCCTTGCGGGCCAGTTGGGCGGAGGCCGGGACCGCAAAACAGACAGCAGCGGCACCGAGGCACGCGGCACGCAGAAAGAGGGAAAGGGTAACGCGGATCATGGCAGGGAGGATTGGGTCTGATGAAAAGAAAGGGGGCGCTCTGGGAGAGAGCAATTTACAACGGCATGAACCATAGCGCGAGAAAAAAGCCGGTTTAGGACTTTAAATCAGGGAATTCCTGATGCGGCGGCGCCTTGTCCAGCAATCAGGCCGATTCTTTATAAGTCCCTTAATCTTCTGCCCCTGCATTGTTCAAAACTAGGGATGGCGCGCCGGTTATTATCAGATTAAAGAAACAACCGGAGGGTCCGTTGCCGCATCATTAAAACAGGAAGGCGCCCGTTTTGGATTTCCCAGCGGGCACCCCAATCGAAAATTTTCTCCCCTTTCCCTTAAATTTATGAAAGTGCTGGTCGTTGAGGACAATGAGCCGCTGCGCAAGTCCATTGGGCAGCGTCTGCGGGAGAGTGGGTGCGCGGTGGACGAGACCGGCGATGGGTCAGAGGGCTTGTGGCTGGCAACGGAAAACCGCTACGCCTTGGCCATTCTGGATCTGATGCTGCCGAATTTGGACGGGGTGGAACTGCTGCAGAAAATGCGGGCCCAGAACTCCGATACCAGCGTGCTGATCATCACGGCCCGGGATGCGGTGGGGGATCGGGTGACCGGACTGGATGCCGGGGCGGACGATTACCTGGTGAAGCCCTTCTCGCTGGACGAGCTGATGGCACGGGTGCGCGCCTTGCTGCGCCGGACCCATAATGTGAAGGATCCGGTGATCCGGGTGGGCGATCTGGAAATCGATACCAACCGGAAATCTGCCTCGCGGGGCGGGGTCCCGCTTGACCTCACGGCGCGCGAGTATTCGCTGATTGAACTGCTGGCCATGCGGACGGGGGAAGTGGTCAGCCGGGCCGAAATATGGGAGCAGCTTTACGATTTTAATCAGGATCCGGAAAGCAACGTGGTGGATGTTTTCATTGCCTATTTGCGCCGGAAAATTGAGCGCGAGGACAAGCCCAAGCTGATCCACACCCGTCGTGGCATGGGGTATATCCTGGAAGAACGCGCGGCCTGACCCCGCCTCATGCGACTGAAGCCGAAGTCCCTGCAAGGCCGGTTGCTCCTGGGCATCCTCGCCAGCCTCGCCTTTACCCTGGCTCTGGGAGGGGTGGTCATCTACGGGGTGGTCAACACCCATCTGCGGGAGGAATTTGATTATTCCCTGGAGGGCAAGTTGCGATTTTATGAGACCACCATGTCTCTCCGGGCGGGCATGCCGAAATGGAACATGAATGAGGCGTGGTGGAAGCGGGTGAGCGATCCTGCCAACCCGGACTATGTCCAGTTTTGGTTTTTGCCTTCGGGCCGGTTCATTTCCCGTTCGCCCGGGCTGAATGGCTGGGACCTCCCCCGGATCCCGGTCTCCGGGGACACCCCGTCTTTTGCCAATGTCACTCTTTTCGGGAATACCCCGGGTCGATTGGCCTCCCGTCAGGTTTTTCCCCAGCAGGAAGCGGGCAGCAATCCGGTCCCGGTGCAGATCGCGGTGGTCCGGGACACGGCTTCCCTCGTCCATGCCCTGCAACAGGTGAAGTGGTTCCTCATCAAAACGGCGGTCACCACCATCCTGCTGCTGATGCTGGCCACCCGCTGGATCGTGCGGCGTGGCGTAAAACCGGTGGCCGCCCTGGCCAGCCAGATTGAAGCCATGCCTCTGGTGGACAGCAATGCCCGTTTCAGTCTGCCGGCCGCCCCCAGTGAAATCCAGCCCGTCGTGGGCCGCTTGAATGCCCTGATGGATCGGGTGGCCACCGCCATCGACCATGAGCGCATGTTCACTTCCAATGCCGCCCACGAGCTGCGCAACCCTCTGGCGGCGATCCGCAGCCGGGTCGAATTGGCGCTGAGCCGGACCCGCAGTGTGGAGGAATATGAGGAGACCCTCGACGGTATTCTGGAATCCCAGAATGGCATGCAGCGGGTGGTGGATCACCTATTGCTTCTGGCCCGCCTGGAAAGTGGCCATCAAGTCCACGAATTCTCCCTGGAGCCCGTTTCTCTCCCGAAACTGCTGCGCAAGGCCTGGCGTCCCGTCTTCGACCGGGCCACGGACCGCCATCTGAAGGTCATATGGCAAGTTTCAGAGCCTGCCACGGATTTGGTCCTTCCGGTGGCCCTGATGGAAATTGTGCTGCGGAATCTTTTCGACAACGCGGTCTCCTACAGCCCGGAAGGCGGCCGCATTCTCATCACGGCAGCTGAAACCCGCGGCATGGTGGATATCACGGTGGCCAATACCGATCCTGGGCTCGCCGCGGAAGACTTGGAGAGCACCTTCGCTCCTTTTTGGCGGGGCAATCCCAACGCCAGCGGGCACAGGGGGAATGCCGGGATTGGACTCGCCCTCGTCCGCCGCATCATGGAAACCATGCAGGGCCGGGTCACCGCCGCCCTGGAGGGAGGCATGGTGGTGTATTCTCTGCATTTTCCCGCCCCTCCCCCCTCCACGGGACTGGCCCCGCATCCGGGGGAAGTTTTAGTTGTGCCGGGCGCAAAGGTGTAGTAAAGCTCCCGTGTCGGGTGCCCTGTGGCCCCTTGCATGAAGCCCCTGCATCAGCAGCCTTCCAACAAAATTGTGTCCCGAGGCATGCAGAATTGTTGAATTAGAATCGCCTCCCAGAAAACTAGAGAAAATGGAAATATACGTTGGAAACCTCGCTTACGAAACAACCGAGGCCGCGCTGACAACCGAGTTCGGAGCTTATGGCTCTGTTGATAAGGCCAGCATCATCATGGACAAATTCACTGGCCGGTCGAAGGGTTTTGCCTTCGTCTCCATGCCGAATGTGGGCGAAGCCAATGCCGCGATCGAAGCCCTCAACGGCAAAGACGTCGACGGACGCCCCCTGACTGTCAACCAAGCCCGTCCTCGTGAAGAGCGCCCCTACGCCGGTGGCGGTGGTGGTGGTGGCGGCGGCTACGGTGGTGGCGGCGGCGGTGGTGGTGGCTACGGTGGCAAACCCCGCAGCGGTGGCGGTGGCGGCGGTGCCCGTGGCGGTTACGGTGGTGGTGGCGGCGGCGGCGGCGGCGGAAGCCGTGGCGGCTACGGCGGTGGTGGCGGCGGTGGCCGTGACCGCGGCGATCGTGGCGACCGCGGCGGACGCTACTAAGCTCCCCCGGCAGCCAGACTGCCCATAACACAAATCAAGCAGAAGGCCGGAGGTAACCCCTCCGGCCTTTTTTGTGCCCGGAGCCCTCGTGGCCGCACGAAACCAGCTCAGCCTCCCCCTGGGTCCGGCATCCTGTCTCGTTCACCATGGTCCCCGCCTCGCCTTGCTTTTCCGCTTTGGAACGCAATGCGCAACAGGGGCCCGTACCCAGGTTATCCGATCGGGCAGGGCACTCTGCACTTGCATCGGCGGTCAGCATTTTTAAGGCTGGGCCAGCCCCTCACCAGCCAACCCATCTCTTCCCATGCTCAACCTCCGTCCTGCCGAATCCTGCTTATACGACTGCGTCTCCCTCGGCGAAATCATGCTCCGCCTTGATCCGGGCGAAGGCCGGGTGCGTGTCGCGCGGGAATTCAAGGTCTGGGAAGGGGGCGGTGAATACAATGTGGCCCGTGGCTTGCGTAAATGCTTCGGCCTCCGCACCGCCGTCGTCACCGCTTTTGCGGACAATGACGTCGGCCGGCTGGTGGAAGACTTCATCATGCAGGGCGGCGTGGATGTGAATTGGATCAAGTGGGTGCCGTATGACGGTATCGGGCGGAACGTCAGGGTTGGTCTCAATTTCACCGAACGTGGTTTCGGCATCCGCGGAGCCAAGGGCATCCCGGACCGGGGCAATACCGCCGCCAGCCAGCTGAAACCGGGAGACATCGATTGGGAAGACCTCTTCGGCAACAAAGGCGTGCGCTGGTTCCATACCGGCGGAATTTTTGCGGCGCTGAGCGACACCACCCCCGAAGTCGTGATCGAAGCTGTCGAGTGCGCCCGCAAACATGGAACGATCGTCAGTTACGACCTGAACTACCGCCCTAGCCTCTGGAAGAGCATCGGCGGCAAGGCCCGTGCCCAGGAGGTAAACCGCCGCATCGCCCGGAGCGTCGATGTCATGATCGGCAATGAGGAGGATTTCACAGCCAGTCTGGGCATGGAAGTCGAAGGCGTGGACGAGCACATCAGCCACATCGAGCTGGACAGTTTCAAGGCCATGATCGAGCGCGCCGTGAAGGAATTCCCCAACTTCAAAGTTGCGGCCACCACTCTGCGCACCGTTGAATCCGCCACCATCAACGACTGGGGTGCGATCTGTTGGCACGAGGGCCAATTCCACAGCGCTCCGGACCGCAAACGCCTCGAGATCATGGACCGCGTTGGCGGCGGCGACAGCTTCGCCAGCGGCCTGGTTTATGGATTCCTGCAATTCAACGATGCTGCCAAAGCCGTGAACTATGGAGCCGCCCACGGAGCCTTGGCCATGACCACCCCGGGCGACACCAGCATGGCGACGCTGGCAGAAGTCGAGAAGGAAGTGGGTGGGGGCAGTAAACGGGTGGAGCGTTAAAACCGCGAATCAGGCCCGCTGGGAAGCGGGTGATGATAGATATCCTGTAGTTCCCTCCCGGCTGGGCTCTGCCACGCCTCAGCCCAAGTGCCGTGGCCGTGCCGCAGAGGCGGTTCAGCGGCGGCGTTTGGTGGCCGCGCGGGGGCGGTGCTCGTTGCGGTAGGCTCCCGGCGGCATGCCGGTCTTGCTTTTGAAGACGGCACTGAGATATTCCACATAACGAAATCCGGCGCGCTCCGCGATTTCG
>JAYUWQ010001099.1:0-2439 GCA_043753485.1 bacterium | reverse complement strand
CACGGGACGGATCATTATCCCGGGAGCGGCGACCGGAGCCTTCGATGCCATCACACAACGGAATGCCGTAGCCATCAGCGCCTGGGTATTGGCGGCGTTGACGTCGGCGTATTTGGCGGGCGCGCTTTGCCAGGAGCTGCGCTCATAGAGCACATTCACATTGCTGATCTCCTGGTCCCACGCAAAAAAGTGGAACCCATCGTTGATGCCGGTGCTGTTCCGGGTGGCCCGGCCGGCCCACCAGTTGTGATTCGGCCAGTCGTCGGCTCCGTGGAAGATGTGCAGGATCATGTAGTCGATCAGACTTTCCGCATGAAGCAGTACCGGGAAAGCCGGATTGGACGATCCGTCAGGATTCCTGCCCTGGGCTTTCTGGTAGGCGGCATTGTTCAGACCGGCACTGGCCAGGTTGATGAGTTGCTGCCACGCGGTGTAGTTGCCATTCTTCAACTCCGCGAAATCCACCAGGACATCGTATTCCGCCGCGGTGCCCCCGAGGTGATCCGCCATGAAATCCTCGTCAGGATGCTCACAGAGATTATAGAGACCCCAGTAGGTGCCGTTCAGATAAAGATGACAGTAGCGGCCATGCGCGGAGAGACCACTCAGGGCGATCTGCGAATCGCGCACCCACTGGTCCCGGATGTAACTGGCCCACGCCCGCGCCCAGCGTTGATAGGCGGCCCCGCCCGGGCCGATGCCCACAGGGCTCCACTCGGTGCAGGGAAAGGTGTCAGTGCTGCCGGCCCGCAGGATCAACTGGTCGAATTGCCCCACCGGGCTGCCGGGGAAGAGATCGTGCCTCAGCTTGGAGTCCCCGTATTGGGAACGGAAAAACATCTTGAAGCTGTGCTTGGGCGTGAAGCTTTTGTCCCGGCTGATGTTGCCATGCACCGCCAGGCCAAAATTGATATGAAAGCCTCCGCTGCCGGATGGTTCGAGCCATTCCGCACTGGCGCTGCGCTCGTAGGCGTCGCCCCGTGCGGTGCTTTGGGTGTAAATGCCGGAGGGTCCCCATAGATCGGCCGGATTGCTGGTGATGCTCAGGGTGGGCAGGTCCAGCAGCGCGGCGCGCAGACTGTAATCTGGCTGAGGATTGTTGGTCACCCGCTGGTCCATCGTGTAGTCCCCGGGGAATCCTCCCGGCCACGTGGCAGGAGCGGAGGCCGGGCGCTGCTGCGAGGCGACCTGATTGACAAACAGATAGGTATGCGTGTCGATATTGGCCGGTCCAAGATCCGTCCCTGGCACAAAGGCCGCGGCCCGCAGGGTGGTGGTCGTCGTCACATTCACGACGGCCGGCGAGGGCGACTGGATGCCATGGGTCAGGTCAGGCACACTGCCATCCGTGGTATGGATGATGACCGCGCCCGGAGTGGCGCTGGTGATGGTCACCGCCTGCGGGGTATCATGGAATCCGCGGCGCGGGGAGAACACGGTATTGGCGGTGAATCCTGAAACTCCCAGGCCGTTAGGTGCTCCTGGGGTGGGGGCCTTGAAGAACTGGTCAGGTTTGACCTGACCGGTGGTTAATTCAGGCAGCACGAGGAAATCGGGATCCGCCGCGGTGGCATTCATCCCCTGGATGGCCAGTAGATTGGGGCCGGCAACCAGCAGGCTGGCGTAAGCGGAGATGTCGATCTCCTCCGTGATGAGGCCGGCCCCTGCCGCCCGCGCTGCCGTAGCGGCCGCATTGAACGCGGGGACAGGACCGGCAGGGGCATTGCGGCGGGCGATTTCCGTCCCATTGAGCCACGCCACGAATCCATCGTCATAGCGCATTTTCAGAGTCAGTAGATCCATCCCGGCAGGTTGTGCTATGGTAAAAGGAATCCGCAGCAGCACCGAGGCATTGACGTTCCTTGCCACGGCACTGACGTCGGTGCCGATGACCTGGCTATAGGACCGCACCCTCAAAGGGGAGAGCCCACCCGCCAGCGCCGCAATCTGTGCCGGTTCCAACCCGCTGTCCCACACCGCAAAGTCATCGATCAACCCCTGATAGCCGCTGGTTCCGGAGGCGTTGGAGGCCCCGATGTAGAAGCTGCGCAGATTCATCATGGCATCGGTATTGGTGCCGGCATGCAGCAGCGTTCCATTCTGCCAGATTTCCTTCCGGTCGCCCTGCTTCTGGAGCACGTAATGATTCCACTGGCCGCGCCATTTGGCGGCATTGGGTTCGCCCACCGAAATGCGCTGGCGCCCGGGATCGCAGCAGCCGGCGGTATCCCAATAAATGGTGGAATCGCTCCAGGGCAGATGCGCATCCAGCACCCGGATCCCGCCGCCATTGGTTTCGCTGCCTGCGAAAAAGAGAAAGGTGGGCGCAGGCTGCGCTGCCGCCCCGAACACCCAGGCGCTGATGGCTACGGCATTCCGTTGTGTGATGGCATCGAAGGCTCCGGTCGCCGCTCCCGGGATAATGATCCGTCCCGTGCC
>JAYUWQ010001098.1:0-6056 GCA_043753485.1 bacterium | reverse complement strand
AGGACGGCGGTGAAGGCTCGGGATGGATTCATGGCTTGGAAAGGGTGGCAGCGGAAATGGTTACCGGACGCAGGAAGGCCTGGTCCGTCAGGGTATGGAGAAAGGCAATCAGGGCGGCTTTATCGGCGGCGCCCAGGCCGAGACCGGCGGCGGGATGTTTGGCCAGATTGGGGTCCAGGGTGGCGGTGCGCTGCACCCCGTGATCGTAATGGTCGATCACCTCTTCCAGGGTGGCGAACCGTCCGTCGTGCATGTAGGGCCCCGTCACCGCAATGTTGCGCAGCGGAGGCACCCGGAATTTTCCGGCATCGGAACCCAGCCCGGTCACCGCCTGCCGTCCCGGCAGGGGCGCCGCATCCAAACCGTTATTGGCAAATCCCTGATTGGAAAAAAGCGCCCCGCCATGGCAATGAAAACAGTCCGCTCCCCGCAGGTTCCGGGCGGGATCGTGCTCGGTGACAAACAACTCAAGGCCGCGCTGTTCCACGGGGGTAAGCTTGATGGCCCCCCGCAGGGCCTGATCGAATTTTGAATCCTGCGAAACCTGCGTCAGGAGAAACTGTTCGAGAGCCAGTCCCAGGCGCTCCGCGGTGATCCCGGCGGTGCCGAAAGCCGCTTCAAATTCACCCGGATAAGCCGGGTCGGCCGCGATTTTCCCGACCGCCTGATCCAGCGGCTGATGCATCTCCAAGGGATCCTGGATGGGCTCGAGGACCTGATCCCTCAGGCGCCTCGTCCGGCCATCCCAGAAGAACTCCGCCTGCCAGGCCAGATTGAACAGCGGCATCGCGTTGCGTTTTCCCGGCAGGCCGTCCGCCCCCATGCTGAACCGTTTCCCGGCATCCGCAAAAGCCGCCCTCTGGTCATGGCACGAGGCACAGGACTGGGTGTTATTCACCGAAAGCCGGGGATCATGAAACAATGCACGCCCCAAGTCCACGCCTTCCAGCGTCGGACGGTTGTCCGGGGGCAGTTTGACCGGCGGCAACCAGCGGGAAAATTGCAGGGGATAGGGAGTGCCATGGGCGGCCCCGGATGGCGACGCCACCACCACCGCCGGGTCCTGCCAGACTTCCGGTTTCACCCCGGTGAGGCGGAAGGCCTGCTCCACCCGGGTCCGTAGCGCGGCCGACCGCGGGTCGCCCTCCCGCGAGTGGGTCGATTCCCCAAAGGCCGCCGGGTCCAATCCTCCCAGAATTTTGGCCACATCCAGATCCAGCCCGACCGTTCCACCACTCCGCAAATCCAAAGGCCCCTCCAGCATCACCGCCATCAGCGATTGCTCCCCCGCGAGGTGATAGGAAAATCCGCCCGGCTCCACCCCGGCCCGCGGCCAGTGCCCTTCCAGCGCCATGAAAATATACCCTCCCTGCCAACCCCAGTGCAGCCCATTCACCAAAGGATGCAGCGCATGCCCCGCGGGCCAGCGATTCGGATCCCCGCGATCCACCGCAGGCTCCACCCCGACCTTGAATCGCAGCCCCGTGAAAATCTGCGCCGGCACTCCTTCAAGGAGCGCCTGCGACACGCCCTCCGCTCCCTTGAAAATGGCAAACCATCCGCCCGTCTCCAGCCAACTGCCGTCCTCCCGCCGCAAGGCCAGGCCCGAAACCAAAAAGTCCGCCCGGGTGACGGAGAGAGCCCCTCCTTTGGTCACCTCTTCCCCAATCCGCAACGGAGCCCCGTCCCAAGACCACCGCATCTCCATCCCCACCTGCTGGAACCTCTTGCCCCCTTGCTCCCCCGCGCTCCCTGCGCCCGGGCAAGCCAGCGCCAAAAGCGTCAGCAACCACCAAAAAAATTTGGAAAAACGGTACATGTGAAATGACAGAAAATCACGACACTCCCGCCGTAACTCTGAAAATTATAGACCCAGCGCTGGTTTTCTCAATTCTTTTTTGCAAATCTGCACTTTTCCGCAAAATCACGAGGCCAATCCCCCGTCCCGCAACCCTTCCCACGTCCTTCACGGATTTCCCATTGCAGCCCGCCCTCACCCCGCACCCTTTCCCGGACATTTCCAAAACACCAATTTTACCCCAAACCCACTTTCCCCACATGACCACCCGCACTGAATCCGACACCATGGGCCCCATCGAAGTCGCCACCTCGGCGTATTGGGGCGCCCAAACCCAGCGCTCATTGAAGTACTTCGCGATCGGCCGCGATGTGATGCCCCGTCCCCTCATCCGCGCCCTTGGGGTCCTGAAAAAAGCCTGCGCCTTGGTGAATACGGACCTCGGCAAAATGCCCTCACCCACCTGCGACCTCATCGCCGCCGCCGCCAATGAAGTCATCGCCGGCACCCTAGATGCCCATTTTCCCCTCCGCATCTGGCAGACCGGTTCCGGCACCCAGACCAATATGAATACCAACGAGGTCATCTCGAACCGCGCCATTGAGATGGCTGGCGGCGTGATGGGCAGCAAAACGCCCGTTCACCCCAATGACCACGTCAACATGTCGCAGTCGTCCAACGACACCTTCCCCACCGCCATGCATATCGCGGCCGCCGAGGAAGTCGTCCACCGCCTCATCCCCGCCATCCAACACTTCCGCAGCGCCCTCGACGCCAAACGGGTGGAATTCAACGATATCGTCAAAATCGGCCGCACCCACCTGCAGGACGCCACCCCCGTCACCTTCGGCCAGGAATTCGGCGGGTATGTCAGCCTGATTGACCGCGATATCGCCCGCATCGAATCCGCCCTGCCCGGCCTCTACGACCTCGCCATCGGTGGCACCGCCGTCGGCACCGGGCTCAATTCCCACCCGGAATTCGCCGACCGCGCTGCCGCCAAAATCGCGGAACTTACCGGACTACCCTTCGCCAGCCATCCCAATAAATTCGCCGCCCTCAGCGCCCACGATGAATTTGTTTTCGCTTCCGGCGCCCTCAAAACGCTGGCTGGCACCTGCATGAAGATCGCGAACGACATCCGCTGGCTCGGCAGTGGCCCGCGGTGCGGTCTCGGCGAGCTGGCCCTCCCCGAAAACGAACCCGGCTCCTCCATCATGCCCGGAAAAGTGAACCCCACCCAGAGCGAAGCCATGACCATGGTTGCCGTTCAGGTAATGGGCAACGACGCCGCCATCGGCTTCGCCGGCAGCCAAGGGAATTTTGAGCTTAACGTGTTCAATCCCATTATGATCCATAACTTTTTACACAGTGTGGAACTCCTCACCGGCACCCTCCACAGCTTCGCCGACTACTGCCTCGCCGACCTCAAAGTGAACCGCGCCACGGTCGACCGCTATGTCGCCGAAAGCCTCATGCTCGTCACCGCACTCAACCCCCACATCGGCTACGACAAAGCCGCCGCCATCGCCAAAAAAGCCCACAAGGAAGGCACCAATCTCAAAGAAGCCGCCCTCGCCCTCGGCCATCTCACCAGCGAACAATTCGACCAATGGGTCATCGCTGAACGGATGACCCGGCCCTGAGCCCACAGGTCAAGGCGCTGGCAGATTCCCCATTCCACCCGGAAATTGAAGCTGCCGCGGGAGTGACCGGGTTGCCTTGAAATTCCCCAGAGCAAAAGGTTGCCATTCCGGTCTGCTGACGCGTAAAGAGGGGACCGTCATGCATTTTTTCCAACGCTCCCTCGCCGCCATTGCCTTCTCCGCCGTGTTGCCCATGGCTTCCGCTGAGGGCATCCAGTTGAAACCTGCCTGGTCAGGCATCAAAATCGACCGTCCGATTACCCTGCTCTCCCCCGCGGACGGCACGGGAAGACAGTTTCTCGTCGAGCAGCGGGGCAAGGTCCGCATTCTGCCCTCCGATCAGGCTGGCAAGGAAACCAAAACCTTCCTTGATCTCTCCGACCGGAAGATGGAGGAGAACCAGTTTGAGGAAGGCTTGATCGGGTTCGCCTTTCACCCAAAATACAAGGAAAACGGCCGGTTCTACGTCTGCTACAGCCAGCAAGATCCAAAACGCAGTATCATCAGCGAGTTCAAAGTCTCCGCCGCTGATCCGGACAAAGCCGACCCCGCTTCGGAACGCATTCTCCTTGAGGTCCCCCAGCCCTTCTGGAACCACAATTCGGGCAACCTGCTGTTTGCCCCGGACGGCTTGCTTTTCATCGCCTTCGGTGACGGCGGCAAACGCGATGACCCCTTCCGTTTTGCCCAGAACCGCTTCGTCTTTAACGGAAAAATCATCCGCATCGATGTGGACACCCGCACTGGCAGCCGCCCTTACGGCATCCCCTCGGACAACCCCTTCCTGAAGCAGGAAGCCGTCCTCCCCGAAATCTACGCCTACGGGCTGCGCAACCCCTGGGGCCTCTCCATCGACAAGGCCACCGGCCTCTTCTGGTGCGCCGATGTCGGTCAGGACATCTGGGAGGAAATCGACCTGATCCAAAAAGGAGGCAATTATGGCTGGAGCTGGCGCGAGGGAGCCCAGCCCTTCGCCATCCGTCAGGAACCCGCCCCTGCCGATGCCAAATTCATCGACCCGATCCATCAATACGATCACAGCCAGGGCCTCAGCATCACCGGGGGATTTGTCTACCACGGCAAGGCTCTCCCGGATCTCGCCGGCAAGTATCTTTATGGTGACTTCGCCAACGGCCGCATCTGGGCCCTGCACTACGACCACACCGCCGGCAAGGTCGTGGACAACACCCAACTGTTCCAAGCCCCCCTCGATGCCAAAGGCCAGGCCACCTTCAAGCCCACCGCCTTTGTGGAGGACGCCCAGGGAGAGCCGGTCATGCTGGACTGGAACGGCTCCATCCAGCGCCTCAGCAGCAAGTGAGCAGATGGCTTAGCGGCACCACTACCGCAAGGCTGAAGCTCATGGCGGATGACTCAAACGGAGGGTATTGCCATTCCATGGTCCAAGGGATCCTGGCAGCACCGATGGGTTTGCTCAACTGAACAGCCGGGGGTCGAACGAGAAGGGTTTGGGTTTGCCGAAGGTGATTTTTTTGAAGTCAGGATGAGCCGGATTGAGCAGGTAATTCGGCTCACCGGGAATGATCACGCTTGGCAATTCCAGCACCGCAGAACGCCCCCGTTTTACCCATAGATCTCCCAGTTCCTTGGTCGGGGGCGGGACTGGTTCCTCCCTCCAGCAGGCCGGAAGGGAGGCAGCAGCTATCCTTTCCACCAGAGCCTCATCGAAACCGATCCGGAAAGCGACATATTTAAAGTGCACCGGTGGATTCAGATGAACCAGGGTCTCCAACGCAGCGAGGGACAGAGTGCCGCTGGTGTAAACCATCCACGTGCCGCGCGAATTCCAACGGCCACCACCCCGTGAGGCTCCTTCACCACTGAAACCAGTGGCAGCGTACTTTTCCTTCACGATCCGCCATGCCTGCCTCATCATGAATAAACTCCGTATTCAATGCGGGTGAGGAGATCCTCGACTTCACGGGCACCGACCTCGGTTTGCGCATACTCCAAGGGCACCGCGCCGCCCAGTCCGGCCTGGGGAGCCGTCAGCCAAAGGCGGGCATTCGCCACCGATTCCAGCACTTCCACGGCCTGGCCCAGCAGCCGGGCGAAACGCACCACGCGGTCAGACTCCGCAGGATCAAGCCTGCCGGAGATCTTCCGTCGATGCAGCGTGGCTTTGGAGATGCCCAGCATGGGAGCGAGTCTTTCCATCGGCAGATCAAGATGGCCGCGCAACTCGTCGAGCTCCTGGACCGGAAGCCCAGCCTTCAGCGACTGGATAAGCTTGGAGGGGGTGAAGTTCCGGGCCGCCCCCTTGCCGGAAGGCCCTTGAACATAATACCCAACCACCCGCTCCCCAGCCGTCCGGTGTACGGTCGTTTGGTCCCCGCCCACGCGGACCGTCGATTTTTTGGGAGTGGGTATTTTCAGGGTCTTTTCCATTTGAGACATTTTATAGTCTCATTCGCATCACCCGTCAATCCGCGCCTGCGGTTTAATCTGATGCCATGAGTGCCCCATTCAGAGGCTGATTGGCGATGTCATCACGGCCGCCTGCGCAGAGGTCCCAGTTCCGGCATCCAGTTACGCCCCTATTGGCCTTGACCCCCTCGCTCTTTCCCGGGATGAGGAATTCATGACATTTC
>JAYUWQ010001097.1:0-2445 GCA_043753485.1 bacterium | reverse complement strand
TCAAGACGCCCCCCGCCCGGAATCGACCTTCGGCCACGCCAGCGGGGACGCTGCCTATTGACACCTCCGGTAAAATTTTGAGAGAATCACTGCCTGACGCCCGAAAACAATCCTGAAGCGCATCTTCTCCATACCAAGGGAGCCCCCTCCCCCCCCCACATGCCAGCGTTCTCCCCCCGCCTTGGTCCTGATCAGCCCATCCTGCCCCACCCTGCCCCCGACTCCAGCCGGGGTGACTCAACTTTACCCCCCGCGCCAAGTTCGGGCGCGATCAAGCACCCCATGTCCAGGAAACATCCTTCCATTTTTGCGGCCGGCTGGATCGGTCTGTCCTTGGCCGCGTGCTTTGGGGGCCCTTTTCAGGCTGCGGCCGCCCCCATCATCTCCGAATTTATGGCCTCGAACGAGGGATCCCTGCTCGACGAGGATGGCGAGTCCCCGGACTGGCTGGAAATTTACAACCCCGACGCCACCGTTGCAGACCTTTCGGGCTGGCACCTCACCGACAACGCCGCCAATCCGACCAAATGGACTTTCCCCGCTGGCGTGTCGCTGGGACCCCGTGAATTCCTGGTGGTCTGGGCCTCCAGTAAAAACCGCAGGACCGATCCTGCGAAACTACACACGAATTTTTCCCTCAATGCGGGTGGGGAATACCTTGCCCTCGTGGCTCCGGATGCTGCCACGCGGCCGGGCGAATTCGCCCCAACCTTCCCCCCGCAGGAGCCCGACGAATCCTTCGGAGTGCCGTTTTCCACCATGAACCTGCTGTCCGCAGGCGCAGCGGCCAGCGCGCTGGTGCCTCCGGATGGCTCGCTCGGGCAAAGTTGGACCCAGCCTGGATTCGTGCCCGGGGCGGGCTGGATCCAGGGCCCGACCCATCTGGGGTTCGGCGTGCCGACGCCGGGTTTCTACATTGAGGAAAAGCTCTCTCCGACCGCCCTCACTTCCATCACCACCGCAGAGACGCTGCTCAACGATCTCAGTGCCGTGGGCCTGCTCACCGGCGTGACCCCCGTGGTCAATTTCACCGGTGACAGCGGAGGGGACGGCCGCTTTGGCGACGGCCTCCCGGTCCTGCGCGGGGGGGATCAGTCGAATTTCGCCATGCGGGCAACCGCCACCCTGGTGATCCCGACGGCGGGCGCGTGGACCTTTTGCGTGAACTCGGATGAAGGGTTCCGGCTGCGCATCGACAACGTTTCGGTCTCTTCAGTCGCAGGCCTGCGGGCGCCGGCCGATTCGCTGATCACCCGCACCCTGACCGCGGGCAACCACACCATTGTGCTGACTTATTTTGAGAATACGGGAGGCGATGAGGTCGAGCTGTCCGCCGCCCAGGGGACCCACACCAGTTTTTCCAGTCTTTTCAAGCTGGTCGGGGACACCGCCAACGGCGGACTGCCCGTCCTCACCCCCACTGGCAGCGGGCAACCCATCGTCGCCACCGATCTGGGCGCGGTCATGATGAACGTCAATGCTTCCGCCTACCTGCGGGTCCCCTTCACCGTGGCCAATCCGGCCGGGCTGGACACTCTTGACCTCACGATGACCTACAACGATGGCTTCATCGCTTACCTGAATGGCACGGAAGTGGCACGGCAGAACGCCCCGGCGGCCGCGGGCTTCAATGCCGCGGCCACGGCCACGCGCCCGATCCTGACTTCCCTGCAGCCCGTCCGGATCAGCCTGTCGGAATTCCTGCCGGCCCTCCCCGCCGGCCCCAACCTCCTGGCGATTCATGGGCTGAACATCAGCGCCGCCGACAATTCCTTTCTGATGGCTCCCCAGATCAGCGCCAGCGTCCGGCTGCCGGGCCCGGACCGGTATTTCCGGAAAGCCACCCCCGGCAGCCCTAACACTACATCCGGTTTTCTTGGCCATGTGGGGGACACCAGCTTCTCTCCCAAGCGCGGCATCTACACCGCCCCGCTTTCCGTCGCCATCACCACCGCCACCAGCGGCGCGACCATCCGATACACCACCAACGGCAGTACTCCCACAGAGTTGAACGGCACCATCTACCAGGGTCCCATCCCCGTGGACAAGACCATGGTGCTGCGGGCGGCAGCGTTCCGTGACGGCTACGAACCGACCAACGTGGACACCCACACCTATCTTTTCTTCAACGACGTGATGCTCCAGGGCGGACCGGTCTCGCCGTTCCACGCCAAGCCTGGTCCGGAATGGCCCAACCATGGGACCATCGGCGGCCAGATCATCGACTATGGGATGGACCGGACTATCGTAAACCACACCAACGCCACTCTGGGCGGTCAAGCCGCTGTGAGGTCGGCGCTCGCGGCTCTGCCTTCTGTTTGCCTGACCACCGATGTGCCCAACCTTTTCCACACCACCACCGGCATCTACACCCACGCCTCCAGCCATGGATCCACCTGGGAGCGTCCCGCCTCCGTCGAAATGATCGGCGATCCCAATACTCCG
>JAYUWQ010001096.1:0-2446 GCA_043753485.1 bacterium | reverse complement strand
CCGCGAGTGAGGCCAGCAGTGCGCTGAATTCCATGCTGCACGACAACATTGCGGGCATCCGGCAGATCAAGGCCTATACCGTCGAACCCCAGGAATTGGTGAGATTCGACCGTACCAGCGCCCGGGTGCGGCAGGCGCAATTGACGGTGGCCAAGGCCAATGCGATGACTTGGCCCGGGGTGTCGTTGATCGCGGAAGCGGGGATTGTGGCCATGATGGGAGCCGCAGCTTACTGGATTTTGAAGGGGGAAATGCAGGTGGGGACCCTAATGGCTTTCCTCGTTTCGTGGGGCTTTTTGTTTGATCCGCTGTCGCGGATCAATCCGCTGACGCAGACCTTTGTCAGCGGCGTGGTGGCGGGGAAACGGGTGTTTTCCATTCTGGATCTGCACGATGAGCCCAATCTGACCGACGGATTGCGGCCGGAGACGCTGAAGGGATATGTGCAGTTTGAAAATGTCGGCTTCTCCTATGCGGACAAGGCTCCGACGGTGAGTGGGATCAATGTGGAGGCGCTGCCGGGCCAGACGATTGCGTTTGTGGGGCCGACGGGGGCGGGGAAGAGCACGCTACTGAATCTGCTGACCCGGTTTTACGAGTGCGATGAAGGGCGGATTCTGATCGATGGAACGCCGCTGACGGAATTGTCCAAGGAGTGGCTGCGGGACAATATTGGTTATGTGACGCAGGAGAGTTTCCTGTTCAACGCCAGCATCCGGGAAAACCTGGTGCTGGCCAAGCCGGACGCGACGGATGAGGAATTGTGGGCGGTGCTGAAGGCGGCGAACGCGGATGGTTTTGTCAGACGGCTGGACGAAGGTTTGGATTCGGTAACCGGTGAGCGGGGCACCAAACTGAGCGGCGGGGAACGGCAACGGCTGTCGATTGCGCGGGCGCTCCTGAAAAATCCGCCGATTTTGCTATTGGATGAGGCCACCAGTGCGGTGGACAACGAGACGGAGAAACTGATCCAGCAGGCGCTGGACCGGCTGCGCAGCCAACGGACGTCGTTTGTGATCGCGCACCGGCTGAGCACGGTGCGGGACGCCCACCTGATTTGTGTGATGGATCGCGGGCGGATCATTGAATCCGGACGGCACGAGGAACTGCTGGAAGAGGGGGGGCTTTATGCGCGGCTGGCTTCCACGGGATTCAAGGAGGAGAAGAAGCGGGCGGTGGAAGGGTAAGCAGGAGGACTGGTTTCAGTTGGTTGGCGCCGTGGGTGGAGAGGTGGACGGGGTCGTGGAAGAGCGGGTGACCGGTGGGGGATTGGAGGATCAGGCTGCCGTCGGGGTGGGTGAAAAACGGGTCGGTGTCGATGATGCTGACGCCGGGGGAAGCGAGGGATTTTACGGATTGATTGAGGCGCTGGCGAAGGGTGCGGTCGGCGGGGGATTCAAAGAAAGGCGCACGGCTGCCCTGGCGGATGGCGGAGCGGGTAGCGGCCGGGGGAAGCAGCGGCGGCTGGGTGAAGATGATGATTTTACCGGCGTGGGGTTGGAGGGCCCGGAGCGTCAGGGCGAGGCGTTCAGGGTCCTGCTGGAGCTTGTAAATCCAATGGCAGGCCAGCAGGACGAGGGTGGGTTTTTCACGGCGGATAGTATCGAGGGTGCGCTTGAAGAGTGCTGATGACGGGCCTTGCCTGGTGGCGAGCGGATCTTCTCCGGCGGTGCTGAGGATGATCAGTTTCAAGCGGTGCTGGGTGGCGAGGTCGCGGGCGAGTTGGCCATACATGGAGCCTTGGCTGTCACCCATCAGCACCAGAGTGCCGCGTGGCTGGGAGGTGGGGATGACAAGGGCTCCCTCGGGACCATTGGAGGCATCAAGATAGTGACGCCGATGGATGGAGTAGCCGAGCGGGGCCAGCAGGGCGAGAGCGGTGCCAAGGAGAAGAAAGGGAGACCAGCGGCGGCGGGGTTGATTCAGCCAGGCGCGGGCGGGTTGTTCGATGAAGTGATGGCAGGCCGTGGCGGTGAAGAGGGTGAGGAGGATTTTGAGGGCCAGCCGGGTGACGGGGCTTTGGTAAAGGAGGGTGTAGTCGATGAAGGAGCAGACGGGCCAGTGCCAGAGGTAGAGGGAGTAGGACAGGCGTCCGGTCAGGACGAAGGGTTTGGTGGAGAGGATGCGGTGCACGGGGCCGCTTTGGCTGTAACGGATGACCGCAGCGGTGCCCAGAACGGGCAGGAGAGCGTGCCAGCCAGGAAAGTGGGGGCCTTCGTGAAGTAACAGGAAACTGGCCAGGATCGCAGCCAAACCGCCGAGGGCGGGGAGGTGGAAAGGAGGGCCCTGAGACGGCGGGCGCGGGGCGGCGTGCAGGGCGAGCAGACTGCCGGCGAGCATTTCCCAGGCCCGGGAGGGCAGGAGGTAAAAGGCGTGGATGGGCCTGGTCGCGGTGAGGAACAGGCAAGTGGCAAAACTCAGCAGCAGCACCAGCCAGGTGAGGAGG
>JAYUWQ010001095.1:0-6071 GCA_043753485.1 bacterium | reverse complement strand
CCAGGCCTTCCTGCGTCCGGTAACCATTTCCGCTGCCACCCTTTCCAAGCCATGAATCCATCCCGAGCCTTCACCGCCGTCCTGTTGGGTGCGGTGTTATCCCTTTCCGCAAACCCCGCCGGCGCGGATGAGACCCATGCCCAGGACGATGCGTTTTTCGCGGCGGCGGCAGCCCTGCTGCCGGCCTTCCAAGGGGTGCCTGAACCGGTGGACCCTGCCGAGTCGCAGAATGCCGGAAAGTGGGATGCCCCGCTGAGCCTGCCGCACGTGCCGGTGACTGCGGCCAATCTGCCGGACGGACGGATCCTGACATATGCCTCCAACCAGCGCACCTCTTTCCCGAATGGTCCGGAATTCACGTATGCCGCCGTTTGGAATCCCAGCACCGGCTCGGTGACGGAGATGAATTGGAACCAGCACGACATGTTCTGCGGCGGTACTGTGCTGCGGTCTGATGGGAAGTTCCAAGTGATGGGCGGGCGGAATATTGTCCGGCTTTCCAGTGTCTTCAATTGGCAGACCAATGCCTGGACACGGGTGGCGGACATGAATGACCCGCGTTGGTATACGGCTTCGGTCGCCTTGCCGCAGGGTGATGTCTTCACCGTCTCGGGCAGCGGCGGCGAAAACACCGCCGAACGATATAACGGAACCTCGTGGCGGAAATATTCCAATATCGATTGGGGTCCGGTCGCAAGCCCCCTCCCTGCCGTCCCCGAAGCCATGTGGAGTCCGATGGTTTTTGTTGCTCCGGATGGACGCCTTTTTCATGCGGGGCCCACCAAGACCATGAATTATGTCGATCCGGAAGGGAATGGATCACTTGTCAGTTCGGGGGCGCAATGGCCGGGCACGTGGTATCCGAAGGACGGTGCCATCGTGATGTATGAGCCTGGTAAATTACTGGTCGCGGGCGGGGTCGCCAACGGGAGCAGTGAAATCCCCACCAATCTTGCGGCAACGATCGATCTTTATACGGATCCTCCAACGGTCACTCCCATCGCGGCAATGTCTACGGTGCGCCGTTACGCCAACGGGGTGGTGCTGCCCAGCGGCGAAGTGCTGGTGATCGGGGGGAATACTTCCGGACAAAAATTCAGTGATGCCGGCACTGTCCTCACTCCTGAAATCTGGAATTCGCGCAGCGGTCTGTGGCGCCGCGTGGGTGATATGGCGGTTCCCCGCAATTATCATTCGGTGGCTCTTTTGCTGACGGACGGCCGGGTGATGGCGGGAGGCGGTGGACTGGCGGGCAATGCCGCCGTGGATCATCCCAACCTGCAGGTTTTTAATCCGCCTTCGCATTTTACGGCCGGGGGGACAGCGGCCGTGCGGCCCTCCCTGACCGCCGCGCCGTCCTCGATCGGTTTCACCGGCCGCTTTACGGTGCAGGGCACCCCCGGCCTGCGCCGGTTTGCCATGATCCGTATGGCATCAGTCACCCATGGATTGACGACGGATCAGCGCCATTTCAGCCCTGCCTTCAGTGAGACGGCGGCGGGCACCTACGAGCTTTCCCCTCACAATAACCGGAATGTCATGAATCCTGGGTACTGGATGCTCTTCGGGATCAATGCGGAGGGTACTCCCACGACGGGCCGGGCGATCCTGGTCGCGAATGCGGCCACCGTGGCCGTGCCAGGAGTGAACCTTGCCTTCGACAAACCGACCTCGCAGTCCTCCGATTTCCATATCGCTAACACGTCAAACCGTGCCGTGGATGGAGTGACCAATCCTGATTTCGTGGCCGCTCCTGGCGTGATCACCCAGTCGGAAACCAACGCGTGGTGGCAGGTGGATCTAGGCGATGTCCATGCCCTGAATGCGGTGAGGATTTTCAATCGGGGGGACAATGCTGGCTCCCGCCTGTCCGATTTTTCCGTGCATGTGTCCGAATTTCCCTTCGGCGAGTCCAACCCGGACATCACCAGCTACCGCTACCGCAGCACCGCCGGACCCGAAACTGTGATCAATCTCTACCGGAATGCCCGCTATCTGCGGATTCAGCTCAATGGCACCAATTATCTCCAGCTGGCCGAGGTGGAAGTGATGGGGGCCAGTCAGCCGGTCAGCGGAATCTCGGTGCTGAATCCCGGAACCAGGAACACCCCGCGTCTGGCTCCGGTCAGTCTCCAGCTCACCGCCACCGCCAGCTCCGCCGTGACATGGGCCGCCAGCGGATTGCCGGCCGGGCTGGTCCTGAATGCCGACACCGGACTGATCTCCGGCACTCCGTCGGTCCTGGCGGAACAGAATGTCGCCATTACCGGAACTCTCGCCAATGGAGTCAGTGACTCGGCCGTCTTTCAATGGAACATCCATCCTCCCGGGGAGGTGCCGGGACTGGTCTATCATTATTATGAGGGAAGCTGGACGGTCCTGCCTGACTTTACGCTTTTGACCCCGCTGCGCTCCGGAGTGGTGCCCGGCTTCAGTGCCGAACCGCGCGAGCGAGAAAGCAACTACGCCCTGACATTTGACGGAAGCATCCGCATCCCGTCCACCGGGACCTGGACCTTTTACAGCAACTCGGATGAAGGCAGCCAAATCTGGATTGATGGACGTCTGGTGGTCAATCATGACGGACTCCACTCCGTCAGCGAAGCCGCGGGCAGCATTAGCCTGCCCGCCGGGGTGCACCGCATCAGCGTGGCCTATTTTCAGGCGACAGGGGCCCAGTTGCTGGAGGTCAGTTATGAAGGTCCCGGCACCCCCCGGCAGCTCATTCCCTCCACCGCGCTGTTCCAGCCATTGCCCGGCGTCCACTATGATTATTACGAAGGAGCGTGGAACAATCTGCCGAATTTCGCTGCCTTGACGCCGTTGAAATCCGGGGAAGGGACCGGCTTCAGTCTGCTGCCACGGCTGCGTGAAGACAATTTCGCGATGCGCTTCCGTGCTGGCCTGCGCACGCCTCTGGCGGGCAATTATACTTTTTTTCTCACCTCGGATGACGGGAGCAGGCTCTTGATTGACGGCGTGCCGGTGATCAATCATGACGGTCTGCATGGTTTTCTGGAGAAGCAGGGCACCATTACCCTGACGGCCGGGGTTCATTATATTGAGGTCCAATACTTTGAGTTGACGGGGGATCAGGCGCTGCAAGTGGCTTACTCCGGGCCGGGCTTGCCGCGGCAGTTGATTCCCGGAAGCGTGCTGGCGGCACCGGCGCTGCCCGGTTCTGCACCGGTGGTTACTGCTTTGGCCGCCCGCAGCACCCTGGTGGGCGCGGCGGTTTCGCTGGCCGTCGTCGCGACGGATGCCAACAATGATCCGCTGGCCTACTCCGCCACCGGTCTGCCGCCGGGTCTCATCATCGATGGCGCCACAGGCTTGATCAGTGGTTCCTCCGCCAATGCCGGCACCTACAATGTCACTATCGTGGTGGAAGATGGCACCGGCCGCAGTGGGGGCACTTCCTTTGTTTGGACCATGGTTGGGGAGCTGACCCTGTCACCGATGGCTGCCACGGCCCGCGCGGCGGGAACCGCCCTCAGCTACAGCGTGATTTCGACCGGAGGCATCAATCCGCGGTTCCGCTGGAATTTTGGGGACGGGACGCCTGATACGGCGTTGAGTGCCAGTCTCACCGTTTCCAAGACCTTTGCCCTGCCGGGCCGCTATCAGGTCACCGTCATCGCCACCGATGACACCGGGGCCTCCCTCGCCCAGGTTTTTATCCAGGCGGTGCATGGCGTGCTGGCGGCGAAACCCCCTGCGGTTTCCAGTCCCATGGCATGGCAGACCAGAAGCGGGGTGAACCGGGTCTGGACCGTCAACCCTGACGCCAATACGGTCAGCGTTTTCAATGCCGCCACCCATGCCAAATTGGCCGAAATCACGGTGGGCATCCAGCCTGTCAGCATCGCCCTCGCCCCGGATGGCCGGGCGTGGGTGGTGAATAAAAAGTCAGCCACGGTGAGTCTGGTCAATCCTGACACTTTTTCGGTGGCGGCCACCGTCAATCTGCCGCGGTCGTCGCAGCCGCATGGCCTGGCTTTTTCACCGGATGGAGGCGCGGCCTACCTTGCGCTCGAAGGCCTGGGTCAATTGCTCAAACTCAACCCCGCTACCGGAGCGGTCACCGGTACGTTGGCCACCGGTCCGGATGTGCGTCATTTGTCGGTGGGCAGCGACAGCAGCACCGTTTATCTCTCCCGCTTCATCACTCCGTCGCTCCCGGGCGAATCGACCTCGGTGGTTCAGACCACGGTGGGCGGAATCAATCAAGGGGGACAGGTGCTGGTGGTCTCGGCGGCCGGCCTGACCCTGACGAAAACGATCGTGCTGCAGCACAGTGAGCGGCCCGATGCCGAGAATGCCGGGCGCGGGATTCCCAATTACCTCGGGCCGCCGGTGCTGTCGCCGGATGGCACGGCGGCCTGGGTGCCCAGCAAGCAGGACAATATCAAACGGGGTGTGCTGCGTGATACCCGGCAACTGACCCATGACTCGACCGTGCGTGCGATTGCCTCCCGGATTGCGCTGGGCAGCGGGACCGAGGACTACGCCTCCCGGATTGATTTCGATGATTCTGCGGTGCCGTCGCATGCGGTCTTCGATCCGACCGGTCTGTTGCTGTATGTCGCGCTGGAAGGAAGCCGTCAGGTGGCGGTGATCGATGCCATGGCCCGCACCGTGCTTTTCAAAATCGACACCGGCCGGGCGCCCCAGGGGCTGGCGCTTTCCCCGGACGGCAGCCGGCTCTTTGTGCAAAACTTCATGGACCGGAGTGTGCGGGTGTTTGACGTTGGCCTCCTGGTCAATGGCGGCCGCCCCGCTGGATCGGATATCCCAACCCTGGCCACTTGGGACACGGTGGCCAACGAGCCTCTGTCTCCTGCAGTCCTGACAGGAAAGCAGTTCTTCTACGATGCCCGGGATCCCCGGATCTCCTTGCAGGGTTACATCAGTTGCGCGGCCTGTCACAACGACGGCGGGCACGATGGCCGGACCTGGGATTTCACAGGCATCGGCGAAGGCCTGCGCAATACCACCGATCTGCGGGGCAAGGCAGGGACCGGTCAGGGGCTGGCCCACTGGACGGGAAATTTTGACGAGATCCAGGACTTCGAAAAACAGATCCGGGATCTCGGGCGCGGCACCGGTCTGATGGCCGATCCTGATTTCAATGCCGGCACCCGTTCCCAGCCGCTGGGCCTGTCCAAAGCGGGGGTGAGCGCGGATCTGGATGCCCTCGCCGCCTATGTCTCCTCCCTGACCACGGCAGTGCCCAGCCCGCACCGCAGTGCGGATGGTGCCCTGACACCGGCGGCCCAGGCGGGCCGGGAGGTTTTCCTCACGGTAAATTGTGCCCAGTGCCATAGCGGAACGGGTTTTACCGACAGTGCGGTCAACAATCTGCGGAATATTGGTACCTTGAAACCGTCCAGCGGCCAACGGCTGGGCGGCCCTCTGGCCGGACTCGATACGCCGACCCTGCGCAGTATCTGGAATACCGCGCCCTATCTGCATGATGGTTCTGCCGCCACCCTGACGGCCGCAGTGCAGGCCCACCAGGGCGTCAACCTTGGCGTGGTGGAGTTGAGCAAACTGGCCGCCTACCTCGCGCAGATCGACGATGCGGAAACCACCGCCCCGGCGCCTTCTCCGCTTGGAGCCAGCAGTCCCGGATTGCTCGGCGAATATTTCGATGGTCTGACGCCCGGGCTGGCGGCACCGCTGCTCAGCCGGATCGATCCTGGCATTGCCTTCGACTGGGGCAGCGGATCGCCGGGGCCTGCGGTGCCCATCGATTATTTTTCCGCCCGCTGGACGGGATTCATCACCGCCGCTTACAGCGAAACTTACACTTTTTACGTGCCGTCGGACAATGGAGTGAGGGTCTGGATCAATGGTCAACTGGTGCTCGACAAGTGGACGCCGCTCGACATCTCCGGCTGGCATAACTTCACGGTGCCGCTGGTGGCCAATCAGCCTGTCCCTATCAAGGTGGAATATGCCGAGCTATACGGCGGGGCGACCATTACCGTGTATTGGTACAGCAGCACCCAGCCGTGGGAAAGTGTGGGCAGCAACCGGTTGAGTTCCGGACCGGCGGTAAACCGGGT
>JAYUWQ010001094.1:0-6072 GCA_043753485.1 bacterium | reverse complement strand
GAAAAGACCCGACGCGCCGGCCTCCGCCTGTTCGCCGGCCATCCGGACCTTGCCAAGCTCACCAGCAAACTCTGGCAACAACAGGCCCTCCTCCAGATTTACGAGGACTTCTGCCTCGCCGACGACTCCAACTGCGCCCAATGCCCCATGCCGGAACAAGCCCAAAGCCAGTAAAGGTCCGCAAAGGAAGGAGACACTTTCCGGCTGGCACCCGCCCTGCCGCGGCCTACCCTCCCCCATGCTGACCAAACTGCTGATCTTTCTCTGCGAAGTCTCCCCCCGGGCCCGCCGATCCCTCTGGCGCTGGTGGTATGAGCGCTGGGCCCGCCGGGTGGACTCCGGGCAGTGGACGTTTATGAATTACGGCTTCGCCTGGCCCGCCGGGGAAACCCCGCCCACTCTCCAGCCGGAGGATGAACCGGACCGGTTCTGTGCCCAGCTTTATCATCGCGTCGTCAGCCCGGGTTATCTCTCCGGCGAGGAAGTGCTCGAAGTCGGTGCCGGGCGCGGGGGCGGCGCGGCGTTCGTGGCCCGCTATCATGAACCTGGCCACCTCACCGCGGTGGATTTCTCGCCGCAGGCCGTAGCCTTTTGCCAGGCCCGGCACCGGCTGCCGCCATTGGAATTCAAAGTGGGCGATGCCGAAGCCCTGCCCTTTCCTGACGCCTCCTTCGATGCCGTGATCAACGTGGAAAGCAGTCATTGTTATGGCTCCGTGCCGGCCTTTTTTGCGGAAGTCACCCGCGTCCTCCGGCCCGGCGGGTGTTTCCTCTATGCCGACCTGCGGGAAGCCCCGGAGATGGCGGCCCTGGAAAAACAACTTGCCGCCCTGCCCGGCATGGAGGTGGTCGAAACCGAAGACCTGACCCCCAACGTCGCCGCCGCCCTCACTGCTGACCATGGCCGGAAACAACAGATGATCGATCAACTCATCCCGGAATCCCAACGCGCCATGTTCCGCGAATTTGCCGGCCTCGAAGGCAGCAAGATCCACTGCAACCTGACCAGCCGCCATCTGCTCTATTACCGCTGGGCCTTGCGCCGGATTCCTCCGGTTTAACAAATCCACCGGTCGCTCCGCAACAGTTCCAGGCTGAACTGGCAACGCGCCTCCAGACGCCAGCCCAGACCGCTCAGAATCGGTGAGGGATCTGTCCAGGACCGTGCCGAGATCCCGCCAGCCTTGCGGAAAAACGCGTGCAGCATCGCGTGGATCACCAGGGCCCGGCGGCGTTTCCACCCGGCGGCGGGGAGCTGGAAATCAGCGATCAGCCACTGCGCCCCGGGCACGGCCAGGGAAGCCAGCCGCGGGATCAGCACCATCAGTTCCGCCTCCGTGAAGCAGTCTAGGAAAAACGGGGTGATGATCACCTCATACCGGGCTTCCGCCCGCAAAAACGTCAGGGCATTCCCGGTATGGAAAGTGATGCCGGTCTCCTCCAGCCCCTGCCGCGCCAGATGACGCCGCGCCGCCTGCTGCATGGCCGGACTGGCGTCCAGATAGGTCAGTTCCAACCCGGGCTTCAATTTCCGCAGCGCCGCCAGGGTGCGCCCATGCCCTTCCCCGGCCAGCAATACCCGGCCTTGCTCCGGGCAGGCGGCCAGATGGGCCGTGCGCACCCGCTGCATCAACCGCCCGGCACACAACGCCTCCATGCCGCCATAGACCTTCGCCAATGCATCGAAACCCATGGAGCGGCCAGTCGATTTGCCAATGTCAGGATTCAATCCCGGTCCGCAACAAACAACGTGTGGGTGAACCGCTTGGCCTTGGGATAAGATTTGGCGGAAATGCATTCCACCTTGGAAAACGTCTGCCGCAGCGACTTGGCAAACGCTTCATCGCGGTTGGCCGACCAGAAGACCACGCGCCCCCCCGGGTGGAGCGATTCGCGGATTCTTGCCAGTCCGGGCCGCGCGTAGAGCCGGGCGTTGCCTTTCTGCACCAGCGGGTCCGGACTGTTGTCCACATCCAGCAGGATGGCATGATAGCGGTTGGCTTCGTTGCCATCCATCAGGTCAAAGACATCCCGCAGTTTGACCGCCACACGGGGATCATCCATCAGGTGGCCATTCACCCCGTGCATGAATTCACGGTTCCACGCCAGGATCTCCGGCAGCAGTTCTGCCACCTCCACCACCGCATTGGCCGGCGAAAGCTCCAGCACCCGTTTCAAGGTGAAGCCAAAACCGAACCCGCCGATCAGCACCCGAGGCTTGACCGGCATGTTGGCGCAAGCCAGTTCCGCCATGGTTTGCTCGGACGAGCAGGCCTCGGTGCTCATGAGCTGCCCGCCCCCCAGCATCAGGAAATAATCCCGGTCATGTTTGATCAGGGCCAGCAGGACGCCTTCCGGGGTATGACAGGTGGCGAGAGTGAGAATGGGTTTCATGGGAAGCAGTCAAGCCCCCCGGGCAGCGGCAGGCCACCCCGGGGAGGCATGCCTGTGGTGCCCGCGGCCGGTCCGGTCAATCGCACAGCCCGCCTCAATCCGCCGCGAGGAACCGCACACACACCGCCCCGCCCACCTTGATTTTGATGCCGGTGGAGCTGAGTTTGCCGGTCTCCGGATCGACCTTCAGCACCACCGCCGTGTTGCTGTCCTGATGCGCCACGATCATCCATTGGCCGGTCGGATCGAGACTGAAATTCCGCGGGATGCGGCCCTCGGCCGGCGCATTCTGGATCAGCTTCAGCTTGCCCGTGGCCGGATCACAGGCCAGGACCGCGATGGTATCGTGGGTCCGGTTGGATACATAGACCACCTTGCCATTCGGATGCGCCACCGTCTCTGCGGTGCTGAATCCCGCTTTCCCCTGATCCGCGGGCGGCAGGGTGGAGACGGTATCGGCCAGCGTCAGGGTGCCGGTGTCCGCGGCATAATTGAGGGTCGAGACCGTCATCAGCATTTCGTTATTCACGAAGGCAAACTTGCCGGAGGGATGGAAGGCAAAATGCCGGGGACCAGACCCCGGCGGCAGGGCCACCGACCCGCTGGCCGTGAAACTGCCCGCGGCGGGGTCGATTTTATAGGTCAGCACCTTGTCCAGCCCCAGATCACAGGCAAAGGCATACCGGTTATCCGGACTGCGGTTGAAGCTGTGGGCGTGCGGTCCTTTCTGGCGCTGCGGGTCCGCGCTGGACCCTTCGTGCTGCACAAAGGTAACCGGTCCGGCCAACGAACCATCCGCCTTGATCTGATAGGACGCCACGCTGCCGCCGCCGTAGTTGGCCACCATGGCCATGTGCCCGGTGGCATCCAGGGCAATATGGCAGGGGCCATTTCCACCTGAGTCCGCCTGATTGATCAGGCGCAGGGTGCCGTCCGGACGGTTCACCGCAAAGGCACTCACCGCGCCCCCTTTGCCGCCCGCGCTGGCCATCTCGCCCACCGCGTAAAGATATTTCCCATTGGGATGCAGCGCCAGAAAACTGGGGCTGCCGGTTTCCGCCGCCACCACGGGATCGCTCAGGGTGCCCTTGGCGCTGTCAAAGGTCGACAGATGGATCCCCTTGCTGCCCGTCTTGGCATTGGTGTAGCAGCCGAAATAAACCAACCACCGGTCCCCGGCGGAAGCGGAAGAGGCAAGGCAAACGAGAGTGAGGGCAAGGAGGGAAGGCTTCATGGGGTTCAAATAGGGGCGGTCAGGTGAGCCGCGAGTTATTCATGAATCCGGCAGCCTGTCCAGCTTTCATCTACACGCCTGCAGGCAAACCGGGCCGTGCGGCGGGGGAGTGGGAGGCAGCGCCGGAGGCGTGGGTGACGAGTCACCGGAAGCCAGAGCCATCACCCAACCGGGCCGTCAGCCCACACTCCCGATCCACGCTGGACTGGAAGCCATACCTGCAAGCTAAGGCCCGCATTGGCGGTCAGGGATCCGGGAAACTTTCCATTTCTCCACTCAGGCATAGGTGTCCCGATTAGGCAACAAGCCCAAAAGGGAGCGGCGATATACATGATCGCTTTTGTCGAGTAGTCCCGCATCCTCGATTTTGCCCAGAGAGACCGGCAATTTTCCGGACTCCTCCCAGCCCTTCGGTCCGTGATACCCGGAAGGAGTCTGGCAATACAAGGTATGACTGAACTCCTCTTCGGCATGAACTTTGCCGTCATGGATGTGGACAGTGGGGAAAAACAGGCCATTGCCCGGATTGGCGTTAGGAAAATTGAAGGCCATGGGGTGGACCGTGGTGGCGTCCTTGCGGAGCTTGAACACAGCAAAGCCCCAATCTGCATACTGAGGGAGCTTCTGCCAGACTTTGTCCTTCAACCGGAAGCGGAGATCCAGTCTCGCAAAATCTGCCTGAGTGGGCACGAAGGATGCCTCGAAGGCTCCCACCCTGATCACCGGAAGGGGTTTTCCCGGGTAACCTCCTACCGCGACGGGTGCCGGGGATTTGGCGCCCGTCCGGTCGGGCACCGGCCAGAGTTTTTCCAGTTTCTCAAATAACTCCGGCTCCTTTTCAAGGTCCAGGAACTTTACCGCATCTTCCGGGCTGCCGGCTACGACCGGAATTGGCAGAATCATGGCGACCTCTTTTTTGGTCGAGTAACGCATCTGATAGGCCAACAATTGCCTGGTTGGTCTGGTTTCCGGCAGCCAGCGGCCGAAAATGCGGGTATCGGTGACGGAACTGACGGGACCGGAGAAACAACACATAGGCGAATAGGCTGGCGGGGATGCTTTCCGGGCCGTCATTTTAACCTCTCCCGCAATAAAATGAAATTACCACTCAAATCACGATGAAAGTGCGCAGCCCCATTGGACGTCATGCACGAAATAGGGATGACGTGGGGGAGTCGCTTTTACGCCATGCCATTTTCAAACCATCAGCAACAGTCTGTAAACAACCAACACCGCCCGGGGGGGATCGTGTCAAACCCGGATGCAGCGGCAGCGTGGTCTATCGATGCTGGTTTGGCCGACGCGGTACACCAAGCCCGGACGTCCCCCCCTGCCGGCGGCTTCCCCGCCAGGCGGCCGGCCTCAGGCCCGGCTGCGGCGGAATCCCCACAGCAGTCCAATCGAAGAGAGGAACACCAGCGAGGAAGGTTCCGGAATGGCAGGAAGCCCGGTCACAGTAAAAGGTTGGGTGAAACCACCCAGCGCGGTCCAGGTGGTCGCGGAGTTGACCCCGCCATTGATCCCGTTCAAGTCCTGGTTCAGGGCGTTGGCCTGTTGGCTGGTGGCGGCGATGAACCGCAGCGGCGAATTCTGATTGAACGTGCCCACGCCGGACAGACCAAGGCTATTCACAACCGTAACGAGTGACGCAAAGGAGAGTTTGAAACTGACAAATTGGTCGGTGTGACTGGCGCCTCCCCCGCTTCCTCCATCCAGGTTGAAGTTGCTGGCAGTAGGATCGTTCGTCGAAGTGACCGGACTGAAATCGAAATTCAGCGTGGAGACCGCCACTTCCAAGTAGGGGCTGCTTGAGGTAATGCTGGTGGTGCTGGGCGAAGTGTTCGCTCCCGTGCCGGCAGGGTAATAACCAATTTTACTGTCCTCCAACGCCCCGGCGAACAGATCGACCTTGCCGTCCGCATTGGCATCGATGCCCACCCAGACGACTGTTTTCAACCCACTGGGGCTGGCGTCGCCGCCCAGACGCAGCCGGAACCCGATCTCGCCATCCGTCAGAACACCGGGCGTGCCGCCGTCGTCAAAGATGGTGTAAAGGGATTGGTGGGCCGCGTTGCCGACGATGTCGCCTTCAACCGTGCCCGTCTGTTGATCCAGGGAAGGGTCCGCTGCATTGGGGTCCGCATAGGTAATCGCGGTCCACAGGGACGTGGCACTGGTGATCGAGATAGCGGCAGAAGCGTGGCTGGCGAACGTGGCCAAAGCCACCGGGAGGAGGAGGAAGGATGTTTTCACGGAAAATTTCGACCCATTGGATCGAAAGACAATCAACATCCATAAACAACAAATTCAACAGTAATTTCCATATTTGTGGGGAAATCTATGCAAATGCCCCCCTCCGTCCAGATAAAACCGAATTCCAACCCCCTCTGATCGGAATTTCCCAGCTTCAGACGGCAACGGTCCACCCGCCTGCCCCCTTCCATG
>JAYUWQ010001093.1:0-2449 GCA_043753485.1 bacterium | reverse complement strand
AACTCGATTTGCTGTGGTGTAAACCGCCGCGACTATTGCGTTTGGATGCTGTGAGTTTGCAATGTAAGGATTACCGGGTCTCAACGGCACTCCATTCGTCCAGCTTCTGCTCCAGCAGTTTCTTGGAGGGCAGTTAGCCTGACTTCCTCCTTCGATGCACCGGATTCCCCGTAAAACGGGGTTTTTTTTGAAATCGCGTGGCTACGGGGCGGCGGATTTGGGGGTGGCCCATGCGGGCGGGGTCTGGAAAAGTTTGTGGAGCTTGAGTTTTTTGAGGGTCTCCTCCTGATCCGGCGGGATGCTGGTCATGATGGGCCGGAGGGCGCTGTCGCCAAAGCGCAGCCCGCCGAGCCGGATGGTCTGGAGTCCGCGCAGCAGCCGCACTACTTCCTGGTGTTCGCCGCACAGGCCCCACTCGCGGCCCAGCCGGGCACTGATCCAATACGCCAAATAACACAGCCGGATGTGGTTGATGACGCGGTCGGGGCGGTAGTGATAGATGGGGCGCACTTCCAGATAGGTTTTGAGTTCCCGGAAGGCGTCCTCTACTTCCAGCAGGCCTTTGTAATGGCTGAGCACTTCTTCCGTGGGGCATTTTTCCGGCGTCTGGCTGGTGTGCAGCAGATACCAGCCGTCGCGGTTTTGCTCCTCCTGGATGACGTCATTTTTGCGGGCCCATATGAGCACTCCCTCCGCGCTGACCTGATAGGTAAAATACTTGTGGGCCTTGACCCGCTCCAAGGCCCGCCCGGTAGTGGAGGCCAGTTTCTGGGCGTTGACGGTTTTGCGTTTGGCGGCGGCCAGTTTGGTGAGGATGGCTTCTCCTTTGGCCAGCCGGGCCTGACGCCGTTCGGCGTCGCGTGCGGCCCGCCAAGCTCCGCCGGCCAGCACATAACGTTTGCCTGCGTGCTCCAGTTCGATGAGCTGGGGCCGGTCGCCCAACTCCATCTGCGCCATGTCCGCCGCGACGCTGCCGTGGCTGGTGATGAGGCTGTGCAGGGTGGCATTGGAAAGCCGGGTGACGTAGTCCAATCCGGCCTCGGACATGGCCTGCAGGTTGATTCCGCCGCTCATGCCGCCATCAAAAACGAAGGTGGCCTCCGTGATGCCGAAGCGGCGTTTGAGGAGTTTGAGCAGGCCGAGCAGAGTTTTGTTATCGGAGCGGTTGCCCCGGAGGATGCTCAGGCTGATGGGGACGCCCTCCCGGTCGGTGACCACCGCCAGATTCACCTGCCGCCGGTCCGGCCGGTGATCGCGGCTGTAGCCGAAGTGCGCCAGCCCTTTGGGTCCGTGGCCTTCAAAATAGACACTGGTGATGTCGTAAAGCGCGATGCGGACCTTGTCAGGAAAGGCCTTGCGGTAAAGCCCTTGGACCAGCGGGGACCACCGGCCGGTGAGCTGGTCCATGGCGGCATAGAGGTCGTCTTCGTCGAAGGATTCCTCCGGCGGCAGGCCGCAGGCGGCGGCCAGCGCGGTGCCGCGCGCCTCGTCGGCGAGGGCCAGCTTGGCGCAGGGAAAGAGCAGGCGGGAGAAGACCATGGCCTCGAGACGCGCGGCGTGATCCGGGGCGATGCCCGCGAAAAACTCGGGCAGGCCAAAGCGCAGCCAGGCGTCGCGGAGCACGGCGAGGCCGCCGAAATCGAGGGCGTTTTCCAGCACCGCACTGGTGGGGGAGACCAAAGCCAAACCCTTGAGGGAATCGGCAACGGCCTGGCGGGTTTCGGGCGGGAGGCCGGAGATATTGCAGATGGTGCGGGAGCGAGGTCCCTGGGGGGTGCGGACGGATTCGCGGACGAGGCAGGTTTCGTAAACCCTACCGGCCTTGCCTTTGGATCTGATGGTTTCGACAAACACTGGCGACAGTTAATCACATTGACTGTATGTTTGCAAATCAATAATTTGCATATAAGCAACCAATTACTGGCTACATTTTCAAGCAAAACAACGTAAAATCAATGAAAATGCCTCCATTTCTAGGAAGTCAGGCTAAGATGGCCATGCTCCCTTCCGGCTACTTGCCGCGACCTTTATAGGTTTCGCTGAGCTTGGCGATATCCCTCGGTTCGAGCACGCGCCACTTGCCCATCTTGAGATCCGGTAGCGTGAGGTTGCCAATGCGGACGCGGATGAGGCGCTCCACTTCATAGCCCATGTGGTCGAACATACGGCGAATTTGGCGGTTCATGCCTTGCTCCAGCACTACCACCATGCGGCGGGGCGAGATGACGTGGATCGCGGCCGCTTTGGCCAGGCCTTCCTCCAGCTGGATGCCCGCGAGCAATTCCGCGACGCGTTCGCTGCGGCAGGGTTTGTCGAGAGTGACGATGTATTCCTTCTCCACCTTATGGCTGGGGTGGGTCAGTTGCTGTGTTAGGTCGCCATCGTTGGTGAAGACAAGCAGTCCTTCACTGTCGGCATCCAAGCGGCCGACGTAGTGCAGTTTTTTGTG
>JAYUWQ010001092.1:0-6084 GCA_043753485.1 bacterium | reverse complement strand
TCATGGTGAAGCGGTTTGCCCACTGGGCGCACCAATACCCGAAAGGATCCTTCAAGGAAAACATTCTTCATTTCCTCGCCGAGACGGAAGTGGTGTTCGGGATCTGGGCCGCGGCCCTGTTTCTGGCCCTCGCGGCCACGCAGCAGTCGATCAAGGCGGCGGTGGACTACATTGAGGGACTGAACTTCAATGAGCCTAAATTTGTCTTCGTCGTCATGGTGGTGGCAGCCACCCGGCCGGTGGTGCAGTTCGCGGAAAAAATCATCAGCGGGATCGCCCGGCTGTTGCCGCTGAAGGAGAGCCTTGGCTTTTACGTCTCCGCGCTCTTTGCCGGGCCCCTGCTGGGCTCATTCATCACGGAGCCAGCAGCCATGACCCTGCTCGCCCTCCTGCTGAAGCGGCGTTATTTTGACCACGGGATCAGCGTGAAGCTGGCCTATGCCACGTTGGGCCTGCTGTTTGTGAACATTTCGATCGGCGGGACCCTGACTCATTTTGCGGCCCCACCTGTGCTGATGGTGGCGGCCAAGTGGGAATGGACCACTCCCTTCATGCTGGAACACTTCGGCTGGCGGGCCGCATTGAGTTGTCTCGTGTCCACCGCGGTGGTTTCCTTCGTCTTCCGCAGGGAACTGCTGCAATTGACGCCGGTTCATTCCAGAACGGCTGCGGTACCTCCGCTGCTGACCTTCATGCATCTTTTCTTCCTCGGGCTGGTGGTCCTGTTCGCGCACTACCCGGATGTCATCTTCGGCGTGCTTATGATCTTCCTTGGGATGGTCACCGCGACCCGCGAGTATCAGGACCAGCTCAAACTGAAGGAAGGCCTCCTCGTTGGCTTCTTCCTTGCAGGCTTGGTGGTGATGGGATCGATGCAGGCCTGGTGGCTGCAGCCGCTCCTGACAAAACTGGACGGTGCCCGCCTCTTTTTCGGCGCCACCGGCCTGACGGCGATCACGGACAATGCCGCGCTGACCTATCTTGGCACCCTCGTGGAGGGACTGACCGACGAGCAAAAATACGCCTTGGTGGCCGGAGCCGTCACCGGCGGCGGGCTCACCGTCATCGCCAACGCACCGAACCCGGCCGGGGTGGGCATTCTGCAGTCCTCCAAGGCCTTCAAGGGTGAAGGCATCAGCCCGCTGGGTCTGCTGGCCGGGGCGCTTTTTCCCACCGCCACCGCCATCGTTTTCTTCTGGTTCGTGCGCTGAATCCACCGGACTTTGCGTTTTTCCATGACCCTGCACCGGTTTTACATCGAACCCGAGCGGTGTGACCCCGCGCGGTTGATCCTCGACGAAGCGGAAAGCCGCCACGCCAGCGAGGTGCTCCGGCTGCGCGAAGACGATCTGGTGAGCGTGTTCAACGGAGAGGGCGATGAAATCCACGCCAGGATCACCCAACAGGGGAAACGGAGCACCACCCTGGCCGCGGAATCGCACCGCTGCCACCCCGCTCCCGCGGTCCGGATTTGGCTCGCGCAGGCAGTGCCCAAAGGCAAAAACATGGATCTCGTCCTCCAGAAGGCGACCGAGCTCGGGGCCGCCAGAATTTTCCCGCTCCTGACTGAACGGACCGTGGTCAAATTGGATGCGGCGGAAGCGGCCGACAAGCAGGAGAAGTGGCAGCGCATGGTGATAGAAGCCTGCAAACAATGCGGCCAGAACCACCTGCCCCGGGTCCACCTTCCGCAATCCTTCGAGTCCTTCCTGACTGATCTGCCGCAGGCGGAACTCCGCCTCATCGCGGCCCTCACCCCGGAAGCCCGGCCGCTCCACGCCTGGCTCCCTGACCCTTCCTCCCGCCCGGCCAGCGCGCTCCTCCTGATTGGTCCGGAAGGCGACTTCACCCCCGCCGAACTCGCCGCCGCCCTCGCCCACGGCTTCCGGCCCCTGTCGCTTGGCCCTCTGATCCTCCGCACCGAAACCGCCGCCCTCGCAGCCTTGTCGATCACCGCATACGAACTGGACCGGTAAGGATTCCCTTGGCCGGTCTCTCTCCCTGCTTTCGTGGCCTAACTCCGTTTCCGCATCATCCGGGAAAAAGCCCAGACCTTGAAACTCCCCCAAGCCAGGGCCACCGCCGCCAACACGCCCAGCGCCAGATTGATAGGCTTCTCAAACGTGCGGTAAAGGGAACCGGCCACCCGCTCGATGAATCCCTGCTGCCCGCCTTCCCCGAAAATTTCCTTGCGGGCGAGGACCACGGCGGTGGTCGCACTGCCTGCGAGGAGGAGTCTCGGGTGCTTTTCCATCCACGCGAGGGTTTTGGCGGGGGACTCCCGGATCATGGTGAGGAATTGACTGCGTTCGGCCGCCGGAAGTTTGGCCAATTCGTCGGCGTGACGGCTCAGGGCGGTGGCCTGGTCGAGGGTCAGGCGCCGGGCCGCATCCAAGCCTTCCCCGCCGAGCTTGCTCCCAATCGGCACCGCCAGACCGGGATGTTTCGCCGCCGTTTCCAAGGCGCTGGTGCCAAAATCCGTGGCCAGTTTCTGCATCGCCACCGGTTCCCGCACCAGGGCACGCAGGCTGTTTTCTGCCAGCTCCGCCGGCACGCCATCCAAGGCCCGCAGCACCGGGGCGGGTGCCCCTTTGAGAGCCTGCAAGGCCAGCAGTCCGTGTTTTTCGGTCTGCGCCGCGACCTGTTTCATCAGCCCTTCCCCGCCTTCCCGCTCCGCCTGCTCCAACACCTCGCGGATCATTTTGGTCCCGCCGAACTCGGCCAATTCCCGGGCCGTCTTTTCCGCCGATTCCCCGGCGGCATGCCGGGCCACGGATTCCGCCAGATCAGCCGCCAGACGCACTGCCGCGCCCCCTTGCGCCAACGCGGATGATCCCAAAGCCAGCAGGAGAGAAAAAGTGAGGATTTTCATAGCAAAAGAGGTTCAGGAGGCAGGAGGGTGCAGGACCGATTGAAAGGAGCCGGTGACAGAGCGTTCCCAGACGCCGGAAGTGTGTTCCACCTGCGCCTTGAGCATCGCTTCCAATCCCTGGGGACCGGAGATCAGGGAGGCGCGGGTCTGGGTCAGAAAAGCGAGCACGTCCTGTTTCACGACCGCTTCAAATTCATCCGTCATCCACCAGTCCACCACCGCGCCGATCAAAAATCCGCCCACCACTCCCACCGCCGTGCCCACGCCCGGCGCCACCGCCGTTCCCCCGGTTCCGCCAGCGGCCACCGCCGTGGCGGCCGCACCGCCGCTGGCCATCGCCCCTCCCGCCAGACGGGCCGCCGCCTGGGTGAGGACGACGCGGACCATCTGCCGCACCGCCTCCTCTGTGACGATACCCGCGGTGATGCCGCCCACTCCCACCATCACGGAATTCTCCGGCAGCTTCCCCAGCAGCGATTTCAATTGCTCCTCATAGCGGATTTTAAAATCCCCCAGCGCCACCTGACGTGCTGCCACGGGCAAATCCGACGCTTCCAGGCGGGAGCTCAGCGAACCCAGCAACTCATTCCGGCCGGCCTCCATGTCGTAGGCAAACTGCTGCATGACCGCCAGCACATCGGCCTCCAGCCGGGCATCGGAGACCACATGCTGGTCAAATTTGTCATTCACCAGCTTGGCGGTGCCCTCCGGGATTTCACGGCGCTTCACCGTCTCCACCCCTTTGCGCCAGATCAGTTTGAACCGCGTGCCCCACCCCGTGAGATCATGGGTGAAGGCATCCACCCCGGCCGCATAACCGGCGAACCGGGCATCCAGCGCTGCCAACGCCCGGTTTACGGCGGCGAGGTCTTTTGCCTTCGCCTCCGCCAGCAGCGGTGCCGCTCCCTTCCCCAAAAATCCTGACACTTTTCCCCGGAGCGCCAGTTCGGCCTGGCGGGCCTCTTCATCGGCCGCGCGGGCCGTGGCCCCGGCCGCCCCGTCCCGGGCCCTTTGCCAGGTCTGGTGCAGCACTACGCCCCCGGTGCCCAGCAACAGCAATCCTGCCGCCAATCCGCGCCACGGGCGGGACGGGAGGCGTTGAGCAGGAGTGATCACCACAGGCATGGGAACAGAACGCACTATCGCCCGCCTGTCCTGTCACGCAAGAAGAACACCAGCCACCGGCAGGCTGCCTCTTCGGCCTTATTCCGGCAGGGCGTTTTCCCACCGCGTGGTCTGCCACGAGAAAAGATGCGGTCCCTGGGCCCCGAGTTCATACCACGTGGCAGCCACCTGACCGGCGCCCTGATGCTGCCGCCACCGGGCCGTGAGGGCAGTGGATTCCTCCACAAAAGCCGTACGTCCGGGCAGCGCCAGGTCCGGGGTGGACACAAATAGCCGGCCTGAATCGAATTCGAACAGCCAACGCAACTCCGGCACGCCGCGTTTCACCGGGGTACGGCCGGCCGCATAGACCGCCCGGCCATCCGCCGTCCAACGGATTTCCCCCGTCAGGGTATTGGAGGCGCGGCAATCCACCCGTTGAATCAGGCGCGGAGGACCTGCACTGCCCTGGGGCTCATCGAAGATCCAGGCCTCGCGGGCCGCAGCGTAGCCTTTTTGATAGAAAATCAGCGCCGGTCCCGCCTTCAGCGCCGGCACCCGGCGCACCGATGGATGACGCAATCCATTGCGGACCTCCACCGCCAGAAGGGAAACCAGCAACCCCAGCAGCAACAGGAACACCAAACGGGGCAGACAGGCCGTGCCGCCCGATGGCGACGCGCCGGCATCCACGGGGAAATCAGTTTCAGGTTCAGAGCGGCGGTGGGCCATGGCGGGGAGGAGGGCGCGACCATCACCCAAATGCTGGGGAAATCCCCGAATTTTATCAATTTCCGCAACTTTTTCTGGCCTGTCGGCGTCTCCTTCGCTAGATTGACATTGTAATTACCATCCACCCCACGCAGCTACTCCCATGGAAATCTTCGTCTCCAAAGAAAATCAGCAGCACGGCCCCTACGATCAGGATCAACTCCTCTCGCTCCTCAATGAAGGGCATTTAAGCCGCCGGGATCTGGTTTATTATGAAGGCCTCGGCGAATGGAAACCACTCGACGAAGTGTTTGAGGTGGAGGAGGCCCTGATGCATTTCATGGATGAAGGCCAGGAACCGGAAGTCGTCGCCGACGTCTATCAACAAGCCACCCAGCTCATCAGCAGCCACGAGCAGATCTTCTACATCGCCCACCAGAAACGGAAGCTGATGAAGACCAAGCCCGACTGCGTGGTCGTCACCAACGAACGCCTTATCCTGATCCGTCAAAGCCTTGGCGGCAGCCGGGTGGAGGACCATCAATGGAAGGACATCATCAGTGTCGAAATGAAGGAAGGCCTCATGGGCACCACCTTCTCCGTCCTCGACCGGAACGACCACATCATCCAGATCGACGACCTGCCCAAACCGCAGCTGGAAAAAGTCTGCCAGCTCGCGCAGGAAATGCGGGCCTAGGGCCGCAGCTTCATGCAACAGGACAAAGAGCCGGATGCCCGCCGCACCAAAACTGTGGTTTACGTCAGAGGCATCTGGATGCTGGTCTTTATTTACCTCTCCAGCTACGTCCTGATTTCAAGGATGGGCAGGTATGAGCCAGCGGCTTTTGGATCGAATGGAGTAAAGTGGCACATGTGGGCACCGCGCGGTTTCCCGGATTTTTCATCCACCAAAGGTATGTCGTGGCAATGGCTGTTTGTTCCTCTATGGCTTTTGGATTCCCGGATATGGCATACAGCCGATAATGCGTATGATCCAGGATACCGAAGGAATCAATGGGACTCAGCGGCCGCGCCTGCTGGATGGCGCGTTATTACCAATGTCAGATAAAGGAACCCTCCTCCGCAGATGGGCAATCAACCGATGCGTTCGCCAGGTAACGCGACCCTGAAACAAGCCGTGGAGAAGCAATTCTTCGACCGGCCTTTCCTCACCGTCGCCTCGGAACTCATCGGCCACACCCTGCTGTGGCAAGGCTGCGGCGGGCGCATTGTGGAGGTGGAGGCCTATGGCATCGAAAATGATGAGGCCTGCCACACCGCGACCCGGAAAAGCAGCCGGACCTTCTGTCAGGAAAATCCGCCCGGCACTGCCTACGTTTACCTGAACTACGGCATCCACTGGATGCTGAATGTCCTGGCGGGCGACGGCATCCTCC
>JAYUWQ010001091.1:0-6085 GCA_043753485.1 bacterium | reverse complement strand
CAACCACCCTTGCCCGCTGATCAGCGCCGAGGTCGAAGCCGTCCCCAGCCTGCCGGAAGGTTGGGTGCGCCTCCACCTGGTCCTGCCGGACTACTTCACCCTCCAGGTCTTCGGCGAAGCCGATGTCATCCTCGCGGCGCTCATCAAACGCCGGAGTGGCTTCGACAGCACGTTCAGCAATTGTCTGGACTATTGGCACAGCCTTGGCCAGGCCGCTCCGCCCCGCCTCGCCCAGTGGCCCGGGGCCGCCCTCTTTTGGGCCAGCCCCCCCGATGAAAAACAAGGCCGCTTCGCCGTCTATAGCATCCCCCAGAATTGCGGCATCCAGTATCTCGCCGGTTATGAAGGCCCCAACGCCCAGGCCGATGACAACGCGGACTATGGCAACCTTTCCGGCACCCCCGCCGGAGCCGCCAACCATGGTTTCCCCACCCACTGGCACCACAACTCCCGCGCCGCCTGGGACCTCTTCCTCGCCACCGTCAAAACCGTCCAGCCCTTCAGCGAATCCACCGCCGCCTAATCCGCTTCTCATCCCCACCCAACAGCCGTCCCCTTGGCCCCGGCCAAAGTGAGACGAGTGTCCCCACTCATCCCCAAAGCCCCTGCCAAAGTGAGACGAGTGTCCACACTCGTCCTCAAAGCCCCGGCCAAAAGCCCCGGCTCCTAACCCGGGAGGACCCCCGTCCACCTCCTGTCAGCCGCCCCTGCTGGCCCGCCGGGCCGGTGAGCCTGACGTGTCATACCATTTCCACCTGAAAGCAGGCAGATTGCATCCCCGAGGGACCATAGCTATCAGCCGGTGGTTGAGGGTAGCGACACCACCGGAATCAACGAACTTCAATCCTCTCACCCTGAAGGGGTGACACCCCATGGACATATAGCAATGACCATCCGTGCCCTCTGCCCTCTGTTGTTCAGCCCTTCAGTTGCCAAGGCTGCCCACCTCCCCATCCACCTCCCCCCATCACTGAGCCGCCGGTGACCGGTGGGGGGCCCCTCCATATCAGCCAAGCCTGTGGACAATCTGGATAGAAGCACTAAGAGTAAAGCATGGCTCCAGCACTCCTCCCCCCGCCCGCTCCGCCCCTGCGCCGGAGCGATGATTTGGCGGCCATTCTGCGGGATGCGCTCATCTACCAAAACGGCCCGCCCATGAACGAGGAAATCCTGCTTCACCAGACCAAAAGCCTCCTCGCCGCCTTGGATTCAGGTGGAATTCCCCATGTGCTGGTCGGGGGGCTCGCCCTTTTGCAGTATGTTGATGGACGGAATACCCGTGATATCGACCTGATTCTCGCCGTTCAGGATCTGCCGCGCCTGCCGGGGTTCGTCCTGCGGGAAAAGAATGATTGGTTCGGCACCGGGGATTGCGGCCCGTTGCGGGTGGATCTCCTGTTCATGGCCAATCCGTTATTTGCCGGAGTGGCTCAAGGGCATTCCCAGCCGCGCCGCTTTCTGGATACCACCCTGAATTGCGCCACCCCGGAGGGCATCATCCTGCTGAAGCTCTTCGCCCTGCCATCGCTCTACCGTCAGGGCTCCATCCCGCGGGCCGATCTCTACGAGACGGATATCCTGCAACTGCTTCGCATCGATCCTGTCACCGACGATGCGCTCCTCTCCCAACTCCAGCCGCATGTCAGCGATACGGATTTAAAGGCCCTGGCTGACGTGCTCGGCGGGCTCCGCCAAAGAATCTCCGGTGCGAACCGGTTTCAGGATTAAGGCCAGGTTCCGGTTCCAGCATCCGGCCGTGGGTGACTTACGGCGGATGTTTCCTCACCCGGTCTCCCCCGCTGACCGCTGACCGCTTCCCTCCCCAATGGCCATCCGTGCTCTCCGTGAAATCCGTGGTTCCCCCCTCCGGTAGCCAAGGCTGCCCATCTCCCCATCCACCTTCGCCCAGGGCTGGCCCGCCCCTTGCCCCAACCCACGCGGAGGTTTGCCTCCCTTCCGGGGAGGGTTCTCCCAATCTCCCCCGCCTCCTTCTCCCACACATTACCTGGACCTTGATCAAAGGCCGGGGCCCTTGGGATCAACCCCACCCTTCTCTTCTCCCGCACGCCTCGCCTCCTTTTACCGAATGCACCCCCTCCTTTGATCCAAGGCGGTCTCCCCTTGGCCCAACTTCCCTGGCACCCTTGATCCCCTCGTCCCCCTGCCTTGGGATAGGCCCGGCCGGTTTGTCTCAAGTTCCGGCCCGCGTTGCCCAGGGTCCGCGGCCATCCTGATCCATGTCACCCCAGCCTTTGACTACAGTGCCCCCTGACTTTTGCCAAAGTCAGGCCCAGCTTGACCAGGGTCCACTCCAACTTGACCAAAGTTCGGTCAGACCTTGACCAGGGTCCAGTCAGACCTTGATCAGGGTTTCGTCAGACATTGACCAGGGTCTGACCAAAGGTGGATCACACCCCGGGTAAAAAGCGGCAAGCTTTTGGAAGACGTCGTCCCAGGCGGAGCGGGCGGTTCCAACAGATCCAGGACCTGTTGAATCACAAGGTTTTACGAAGGGAATCCCCTTCCCCGCCCCGACCGGTCCATCGTCCGCAGCAGGAGGAAATAACGCCTTTCACCCTATCCGGCACCCTTCCAGACCGGCTTCCGACAGGGCCGGGAGGTCCGTTGATATCACCCAGAATGTATTATTTCTATGGAAATTACATTTGGTTCTTGCCATTCTGGCGTCTCACCGTTAGTTTCACCCTGTTCCCTGTCGCCGCACTTCTGCGGAACGGCAGGGGGCGTTTTAAAAAATGAAATCATATCTTAGTTATTCCCATGAAACCAAAAACCAATCCCAAGCCAAAATCCACCGCCGTCCGTAAAACCAGCCGCCTCCCTGCGGTGGATCCTGTCGCCAAGGCCCGTTCCGCCGCCGCCGCCCGCCGTTCTGCCAGGGACGCCGCCCTCCAGGCCGTCGTCGGTGGCTCGGCCGCCATCCCCACCCAGGGGAAGATCCGCCTCGATATCGCCGGGGCCACCCCCGCCACCGTCATGGCTATCACCCTCACCGCCCGGGAAGGCATGACCGATAACTCCTATTACCCTGACGACAAGGGCCACGTGGATGCCCTCACCGCCTCCTACAATGGCCTCCGCGCCCGCGCCGACCTCATCGCCAGCCTCGAGCAGCAGCTGAAGACCGCCCGCCTCGCCGAGGAAGCCGAGACCTTGAACTCCAAGGACATCGTCCGCTCCGCCGCCCGCTATTGTGAGTCCAGCGACAACACAGATGAAGGCCTCGCCAGCGCCGGGTGGAATCTGCGCCGCCCCGCCGGTCCCTCCGTGGTCCTCCCCGCCCCCGACCGCCTCGTCCTGAAGTCCACCGCGTTCCCCGGCGTCTTGACCGCCCGCTGGCGCCGTGTCACCAACTTCCGGTTCTATGAAATCCAGATGGTCGTGTTGGACCAGGCCAGCGCCGCCCCCGACTGGGAGAACGTCCCCTTCCGCAGCAACACCATCTCCAGCGACACCTTCCCCAAGGCCGACATCGGGCAAAGGATGTATGTCCGCGTCCGCACCGTCGGAGCGAAGGGCGCCAGCCCTTGGTCCCAGGAAGCCGTCGCCATGGTCCTCTAAGCAGGACAAGTCAGGGAAAAGCCAGTCAGGGAAACCCGACCCGCCGGTCTGCGGTCTCCCCCCTCCCCTGCGGCCCTTCCCTCCAACAAAAATCAGAAGCCCACCCCGCCGTCCGGTTCACCCCGGGCGGCGGGGTTTTTTCTTTTATGGCAGCTTCAGGCCAAACTGGCTATCCGGCAAAAAAGTGAAGGCCTGGCATTACTGCCGGGCCCTCAGGTAGTGAAGTCACCCGTAGCCTGCACTCAGACGTGTTCTTCGACACTCGTGCAGCGGGCTGGTTTTGATCCGCCTTGACATAAGTCAGGATCTGTGGGTGTGTCAAGTGTTATGGGAACACCTTTCACCTATCCGGCACAAAAATTGTCACAAGCACGGGCGAAATGGTCCAAACATCCTTTCTACACGTCGGCTCTCGTGCTTGGGATCGATATTGGCTTGGAGGGTATCGGAATCTATCTTCGCCAAGGGCCGAAAGAAGTGTGGGGGAAAACCGTCCTGCTGGAGTTGCCTGACGCACAACCACTGACCAAAAGGCGGCAGAAACGAGCATGGCGGCATTGCCGTAAAAATCGGGATTTGCGCCTTAAACGCCTCCGGGTTCTGATGGAAGCTCACAACCTTCCATGGCCAGCCGATGAGAAAATGGGGACTTGTGGCAAATCGGATCCCTTTATCCTCCGTCTCCGGGCCATCAATCAGGGACTCGGCGGACCGGAAGCCCTGGCGATCTGTCTCAGGCATGCCGTCACTCACCGGGGCTATGATTACTCGTTGGGAGGTGACGCAACGGAGGGAAGTTATCCGTGGGGTGAAAGCAACCGTGCCGGCATCGCCATGGCTTGGCTGCGAACGGCAACGCTGGACGATGTAACAGCGGATGAACTAGGGGGGTTGGTGCCGGAGTTGGTCTGGAAGACCCGGGGCGAACTGTCAGAGGAGGAGCAACAGAAGATGGAGACCGCGTATCTTGATTTAATTGCCGACCGGTTGGTTTTTTCCGCAGAGCATAATATTGCCCGGGTGCTGGCTGATCATGCCAAAAGCGACAAACACACCAACCTGCGTGAACGCGCCCGGGGTTGGAATTTTCCCCGGTCCGCCGTCGAGCAGCACATCCGCGAACTGGTGAACCATCCCCGGCATCAGGACTTTCTCAGGGATGCACCGGCGTTTCTTGACGCCCTGTTTTTCAAGGCGCGGACCAAGGACGAAAAGGAGCATGCCATCTTCCACTACAACCGCAAGACGCGGGCGGAAATGGAACTGCACTGGAAAAAGAAGACCCGTAACTGCCCCTACGCAGAGCCGCTCGGACTCGTCCTTGATGAATTCACCAGCAAGTGTGCGTTGGTGTCCAATTGGGCGGTGCGACGCTGGTTACTCTTGGAGTTCCTTGCCACACGCAGGGTCATGATTGATGTGCCGCCGCCGAAGCTTAAAGGACAGGCGAAAGGCAAGGAAACGGTGCCACGCTACCTCCATCGGCCTGGCTCAGATACGATTGCAGCACTGCTTCGACTGGCTGCCGAAGATCACGCCCGGCGGGTCAGCCAGGACCCTGACGCAAAGCTAGTGACCCGTGATGCCGTTAAAACAGTTCTGGAATCGGAGGCCCGCGCCCAGACAGGGTGGTCGACGGCTAAATTGGCTGCGGGAAGCAAGGAGACGGATGCGAACCACGCTTACTATAGCCAGCTCTGGGATTTGATGTGTCCTACGGCCGCCGGGTTGAAGGGCACGTCCTCTCTATGCGAAGCCAGCGCCGAGCTGCTGTATGGGCACGCGACCGGTCTGGCCGGTGGGGATGCGCTTTCCGTGGAGGATTTCTCCCCGGACAACATCCACCGCCGTCTGACGGCTTTGGAGTATTATCTTTGGAAGCGTCGTCCGCGTTTCGAGTTTGGCTCCTTCCCCCAAGTCGAAAAACTGACAGGGCCGCTTCGTCCGCTGCAAAAGACCTATCTGGCGAGGAAAGAGGCCACAGCCAAAGGGGCATCCGTCGGACCGGTGGCTTGTGGTGGCCTGCTGGCAAGAATCTTCCGGGAGTGCCGTGAGAACGGCCAAATTGGGTCTGATGTGCTGGCTCCGGACTATTGTGTAATTGAGGTGATCGGAGACCAACCGCGCAACAAAGACCAAAAGACTGAAATCCTACGGGACCAACAGGATCGGAGGAAGAAGCGGGAAGCGGCCTTTGAGAAAGCCTGTGCCACGGATACCGGAGTGGCGTCGCGTCGCCGAAGGATTGAACTCCACCGTCAGCAATCAGGCATTTGCCCATTTACTGGTGAGCCACTGGGAGACGCTTTGACTCCCGATTTGGAGATTGAGCATTTGTTTCCGCAAAGCCTTGGGGGGCTCTCGGTGGATGAGAATCTGGTGCTGACGTGGAAGAGGGTGAATGTTGAGAAGGCCGACCGGACGCCTTATGATTACGCCAAGGCGACCGGTAGGGACTGGCAGCAGCTGGTGCAGTATACCAAAGCCATGCGGTGGAATGCCA
>JAYUWQ010001090.1:0-2451 GCA_043753485.1 bacterium | reverse complement strand
CCACTACGTCAGGCCCGGCAGCGCTCTGGATAAAGAAGCCCGCGAGCGCGGCAACAGCACCTACCTCGTGGACCGCGTGCTCCCCATGCTGCCGGAACGCCTTTCCAACGGCCTGTGCAGTCTGCGCCCCAACGAGGACAAACTTACCCGCTTCGCCGTCCTCACTTTCAGTGCCAAAGGCGTGCGCACCGGCCAGCGCTTCGGAGCGGGCATCATCCGCAGCGCGCGCCGTTACAGTTATGAGGAAGCCATGGCGTCCTTGAAAACACCGGATCCCGGCGATCCCGACAGCGATCTCCTGCAACGCGCTTGGAAACTCGCCTCTATGATGCGGAAGCGCCGCTATCAAAACGGCGCGCTCGACCTCGAGTTTCCCGAAATCAAAATTATTCTCGACGAAAAAGGCGTCCCGGTGCGTCTCGCTACCATCCAATACGACGAGAGCCATCAGCTCATCGAAGAGTTCATGCTCGCGGCCAATGAAGCTGTTGCCGAAACGTTATTGCAAAGTGGCCGGCCATCCATTTACCGCATCCACGAAGAGCCGGATCAGGCGAAACTGGACGAACTCCGCCAAATCCTCGCCGCCGCCGGTATTCATGTGGGCGACCTCGGCGTGCGCGGGGAATTGCAGAAGGCGATCGCCGCCTTCGCCGGCCGGCCCGAGGAGCCTATCCTGAAACTAACGCTTCTGAAAAGCTTGAAACGCGCGGTCTACTCCCCCGACTCGCTGGGGCACTACGGCCTGCATTTCAAACACTACACCCACTTCACCAGCCCCATCCGGCGGTATTCGGACCTTATTGTCCATCGTTTGTTATGGAATCTCACCCACGCCCCCGGCAGCGGCGGCACGATGAAGACGCCGGACTACGCCCATATGAAGGAAACGGCGGAACACATTTCCACCACGGAACGCGTCAGCGCCGATGCCGAGATGGAAAGCCGCCGCCTCAAGGAGCTGGAATACTTCGAGCGGCTCGCCTCCATGGAAAACCCCGAACCCTGGCCCTGTATGGTGAGCCGCGTGCTGCCTTTCGGCCTGTTCATCGAAACCACCAACAGTCAGACCCGCGGCGCAATCCGCTTCCCCGATCTCGGCCTGCCCGATCCGTTTTTCGATGCCGACAGTGCCACCCTGCGGAACCGCACCCCCGAAGTTGCGATCCGCGCCGGCGACTTCATCGAAGCCATCCCCACCGGCATCGACCGCGAGCGTGGCACCGTGAACTTCCGCCTCCTGCGGGTGACCGCCACCAATTCCAAAGCTCCGCCTATGACCGGGCGTGGCGGCGACCGCCCTGCCCTAAGCAAAGGCCCACGCCCCGGAGAAAAACGCAGCGGAGAGCGCCCCGGGCGCCGCGGTAAACCTGCCACCGCCAAACCCGGCGGCGGCAGTGGCAAGCCGGTGCGCCCACAGGATGCCCAGCCGGTCAAAAAGAAACCAAGCGGAGAACCTGCCCAGGAAGCCTCAGCCCCAGCCCCGGCCAGGACCGGCCGGCGGCGGAGACGCTAGAGTTGTGAGCGGCCACCTTCAACCAGCCTGCTTGTTCTTCAGAGCGTCCCGGATTTCCGTCAGGAGCTTCACCTCCTCGGACGGCCCGGCAGCGGGAGGAGGGGCTTCGGCTTTCCGGATCCGCGCCATCAGCGTATTGTAGGGCTTCACGATCACGAAGAAAATCACCGCTGCCGTGATCAGGAAGCCGATGACGGAATTGATGACCAGGCCAAGATCGAAGATCCACAGTCTCAGCGAAACATTGGGGTCGCCGCCCAGCAGACCAAGGATAGGCTTGACGATGCCGTTGGTAAAACCATCGACGACTTTGCCGAAGGCGGCCCCGATCAGGACACCGGTAGCCAGGGAAACGACATCGCCTTTGAGGATGAATTTCTTGAATTCGTCTAACATAAACCGGGATAGGATTGGGTGTATTGGCCTCCGATCAACGAAGAACCTCCCCATCGCTCACGCCAAGCGGTTCCAAAGGCAGTAATTAAAACTTCAGTTCCTGTCCGAAAATATGCCGGGAAGCCTCGGCCACATCCTTGTCGCCCCGGCCGCTCAGATTTACGATGATGATCTGATCCTTGCCCATGGTCGGCGCGATCTTCTTGGCATAAGCCAGACCGTGGGCCGTTTCGAGGGCGGGGATGATGCCTTCCATGCGGGAAAGCTCCTGGAAAGCGTCCAGCGCTTCCGCATCGGTGGCGTAGGTGTAATTGATGCGGCCCTTGGCTTGATAATAGGCGTGTTCAGGCCCGACTGCGGCGTAGTCCAGCCCGGCGCTGACACTGTGCGTTTCCGTGATCTGCCCGTTCTCGTCCTGCAGGATATACGTGCGGTTGCCGTGCAGCACTCCGGGGCTGCCGCGCTGCAACGATGCCGAGTGCTTGCCGCTGTCGAGGCCTTCGCCGGCTGCTTCCACGCCGACCAGGCGCGTCTTTTCG
>JAYUWQ010001089.1:0-6097 GCA_043753485.1 bacterium | reverse complement strand
GCGTGTTGCTGCATGGGCTGGAGTTGAAACGCAGCCGGGTGGATTACGGGAAGATCAATGCGGAGGCTGCCACGGAGATCTTTATCCGGTATGCCCTGCTGGAGGACAGCGGGGCCGTGACCCATCGCTTCCATGCGGCGAACCGGAAGCTGCGCGACAAGCTGGAAACCGTCTTCGCCCGCGCCCGCAGCCAGCGGACCTTCCTGGTGATGGAGGCGCTGTTCGATTTCTACAAAGCCCGCATCCACGGCGTGTCGTCGGTGCATGATTTGAACCGTCTGGTGCAGAGCCGGATCAAGGACGATCAGGCCTTCCTGATGGCCAGCGAGACGGACCTGAATGGCGGACGGGAGGAGGATCTGTGCGATCCGCTGCAGTTTCCGGATACCGTGCAGCTGGGGAACAGCGTGCTGCCGATCAGTTATGCGTATCGTCCCGGCGGAGAGTCGGACGGTGTCACGGTGCAGGTGCCGGCCGAGGTGGCCCCACACCTGACAAGTGGCCAGATGCAGTGGATGGTGCCGGGCCTTCGTCTGGAAATCGCAGCTACCCTGATGCGGGCGCTGCCCAAGGCCACCCGGAAGCGGCTGATGCCGTTTGAGCACAAGATGAAGGAGATTGCGGAGCAGTTCGATCCTGGAAAAGGCGATTTTTTGATTGGCTTGTCGAAATTCATTTCGAATCGTTATGGCATCCCGGTGATGGCGGCGGACTGGCCACCGGACAGCCTGCCGGATTACCTGCGCCCCCGTATGGAGGTGATGGACCGGAAGCAGCAGGTCGTGGCCTCCAGCCGCGACCTCGACACGGTGCGCCGGGAAGGCAAGGAGCAGGCCGGCGATTCCGTGGCTTGGGAAACGGCGGTGCAAAAGTGGGGGCAGGAAGTGAGTGCGTGGTCCTTCGGGGACCTGCCGGAGTCCGTGCTGGTGGAAACGGTCGGCGGGATGCAGGTGCATGGCTGGCCCGGGCTGGCGCTGACCAAAGAAGGCAAAGTATCGATCAGGCTGTGCCGCACCCGTGAGGAAGCGGACCGGGCGTCCCCGGCGGCGGTGCGCCGGCTGGCGGAGCTGGCCCTCGCCAAGGACATCGCCTGGCTGCTCAAGGAATTGAAATCGCTGGCGGCCACGCCGGCGGTGAAGGCCCGTCAGGTGATCGGATTCCAGGATGCCTTGTCGCGGGTGGGCACCCAGCTTTCCAGCGACGATTATGCGAAGTCCGATGTGCCGGCGATGGCGCTGGAACACCTGTTGCGGCATGCCCTGCGCCTCGAGCCGCTGCGGCCCCTGACAGAGGCACGGTTCAAGGAAATGGTGGAATCCGCCCGGCGCGGCCTGCCGCAGTTGGCCGGGAAAGTGCGGGAATCCGCCGCGCAGATCAACCTGCTGATCCAACAACTCCGGACCACGCCGAAACGGTATCCGTCCCTCGAGGACGATCTCGCAAGGCTGGTGCCGCCGGATTACCTCCAAAACACCCCGCATGACCGCCTGCCGCATCTGCCACGTTATCTGAAAGCCATGCTCCGGCGCGGGGAGCGGGCTTACGAAACTCCAGCCAAGGACGTGGAGCGGGCGCGGCTCCTCGTCCCGTTCCGCGATTGGAAATCACAGGTGCCGGAGGCGAACTACGAAGCCTTCCGCTGGATGCTGGAGGAGTTCCGTGTCTCCGTGTTCGCCCAGGAACTGGGCACGGCGCAGCCAGTGAGTGCCAAGAGATTGGAGGCGCTGCTGGAGGAAACATAGATCATTTCAGAATCAGGGTTTAATCAAAAAATGGATCAGCTTTTACAGATCAGGAAATCGGAAATACGTCGTTATCACACTAGCAGTGCATATTATTCGGTAATTCGCGACGCCTATACCCGGATTGCCTGCTGGTATCCCGGCCAGCTATGTGGACGCCCTCCGATGGGCACGCTTCATCAAGTTGCGGCATCTGATTTTTGGGTGCCAGGCCAGGGTGGGCATGCCGATTTGTCGAAGAGATGGAAAATCGCGCTTCCAGAGGACTATTTGGAATTCTGCTCATTGTTTAAAACCTATACCTTGGTTGGGCGTCAGGCTGTAACGATCCTGGACGTCAAGGAAATCGAGGAAATAACTCTCGGTCTGCGTGATGGGGATGAAGTCTCTCCTGATGATCCCTACTGCCTGTATCGCTTTGCACAAGTAGAGGGCAGCCCTTGGCATTTCATGTTCCGCTATTCCGACGATGGAGTGTTCCAGGATATTGCTTTCGCCAGTTACACGGATTCAGGGGAATGGGAGATTTTAGGTGAGAATGAGGCTCATTACGGTTCAGACCCAAGTTTCAGTGATTGGCTGAAGCGGATGATAGAAACGGATTGCGTTCCATTAAGGCACAACTTCGATGATGAATTTGCTGAGAGCACGCAGCGGATAAAGCCGTCTGCGTGACCGGTGTTGGAGGGTGGTTCGATGCCTTGTCGAGGGGGGCAGGGGAGTTGAGGGGGGCTTGGACGGACGGATGAAACATTTCAATTGGTTGCGTTTCCGTTTTTGGAGAAGTATTCCAGCCGCGCCAAGGGCGCAGGGCCATCCCAGTCTGGGGCAACGCCCCAGGAATAATCGCCATGAATAAATGAGGGCTGAAAGCCCGCTCTATCTATTTTCAGGAAGAGCATCACCGGACACGGACGTTGCAGGAGGAGTTCCGGGCATTCCTTGGAAAGGATGACGTGGATTACGATGAAGCCTATGCGTGGGATTGATGTGATGGGGCGGGCTTTCAGCCCTTGGTTTTGGGTGGGGCGCGTTTCCTGGGGCGATGCCCCAGGCTGGGATGGAAGGGGCCTTTGGCCCTTCGGTGCCCGCGTCAGTCCTCCTACCGCTCGGCAATGGCCCGCTGCTGCTTGAATAAAGTAGCCCAGTGCTCTAAACCGCTGATGCAAGGGGGCCTACCGCTTGGCCCGGCTTTGAGTGGCAGAGTCAGCAGGAGGGGAACCCTGACGGTTTTTCAGGATGGTGGCCTCCAGTTCCTTGAGTTGATCGGCCTGACGTTGGCGTTGTTGGACCTCGCGGTCGAGGCGGGCATTTTCCCGCGCCAGGATTTGCGGGGCTTTGGCCGCCAGTTCCGGGGGCAGGGTAGTTTCCGGCAGGGCCGCTTTTACCTTGGGATACAGCTGCACGAGGAGCGTCATCCCGGTGGCGGTGCGGTCGCTGGTCGGGTCCGGACCGGAGTCATACATTTCCATCAGCAGGGGCCAGGCTTCGATTTCGTGACCGGGCGAGCGGGCAAGATTGTAAACGTAGTTGCGGCGGAGGAACCGGAGGGAGGGACGCAGCTCCCAGGCCTTGTAGTACCATTGGGAGGCTTCGAAGTGATTGGCATCCCGGTTTTTGTCGAAATCGGCCATGAGCATGGCGAGGGAGCGGGGCAACCGGTAGTCGTTGGGCAGATGTTCCATGCCTTCCTTGAGCACCTTGATGGCGTGATCCACCAGGTTTTGCCGGATCCAGGGCTGGAGGCCGGGCCGGGTCATGTCCTCGTAGAGATAATAATCGAAGGCATTGTGCGAGCTCATCCAGGCGCGGAAATCCCAGTAGTGGTATTCACGAGGTTGGAGGCGGGTGCAGAGGGAGTAGGCGGCATCGACCTTGGCCCAGTTCTGCTCCTGCCAGGCATCAAGGTTTTGCACTTCGACGATGCTGGCCACGAGGGAGCGGAACCCGCCGATGACCGCAATAAAGAAGCTCTGACCGAGCTCATCTCGCAGGGAAAGATTGATCTTTTCCTCGGCGAGCCGGTGGGTTTGCAGTTCCTTGGAGAAAGCGTGTTCCAAGGGAAGGCGGGCGATTCCTCCCACCAGGAGAATCAGCGCGGCCATGAGCCATTTCCGGGGACGGACCGTATTCATGATTACAGTTCCTTGTCGGAGAAGATCACGTAGGCGGCCATCAGGTGGATCACCAGATAGACGAGGGTCAGGCCGGCCATCTTGGCCATCACGAGGGCAGGGACCGCGGAGCCGGTGACGACGGCGTCCACGATATCAAATCCCTTGAAGTCAGGAAACAGCAGGGAGATGCCCCCGGCAATCAGGCGGGGCACCGGGGAGGCATCGTCCCCCAGCAGGACGTCGCGGGCGATGGACTGGGCCTGACCGATCACCATGATGGCGAGGGAGGTCATGATGGTGAAGATGGTGGAACTGGCGAAGGTCGACACCAGCAGGGTGACGCTGGTGAGGACGATCGCTTTGAGGAAAATGGCGATCACGCCATTTTGGAGATTCCATGTCAGGCCCTGGCCGGTGACGGCATCGGAGACGGCGGCGATATTCGCTTCCAATAACTCCCGGGAGGCGAACTGGCGGTTTTGCAGGATGTTGATCTGTTCGGCGATGATGGACTTTTCCTTGAGGTAAAGCACCGCGCTGAAGAGGACATCCATCAGGATGAGCGAGATAAAAATGAGGAAGGCCACGCCGAGCAGTTTGCCGAGCAGATATTCCAGCCGGGGCACCGGTTTGCAGAGGATGGTGTAGAGCGTGCGGTCCTCGATATCGCGCGGGATGAGCAGGGCGGTGCCGGCAATGGCGAAGAGCATGCTGAAGAGCGACATGCTGGCGAGGGAAACGTCCTTGAGCAGCTTGAGTTGGCCGTCGGTCTGCAGATCCGCGAAGGCAAAACTGGCCGCGATGACAGCGACGGCGAAGAGGGCCATGAAGTAGAAGACCTTCATGCGCACCAGTTGGGTGAAGGTGCCGCCCGCGAGCGTGAGCACCCGGGGCAGGGAGAACCGCCGGTGCCGGGGGTAAGGGCCGGGGGGGGAGATGTCAGGGGATGCCGTCGCCATAATCTGTTATTTCACGTATTCGCGGGCATCTGCCGCCGAGCCGCCCGTGACGTCTAGGAAGAGCCGTTCGAGGGTGGTGCGGGGATTGCCGAGGTGCAGGAGTTCGGTGGTGTGCTGGCCCGCAATCAGGGCCCGGACGGCGGCGAGGACTTCCGGGGTGGCATTCCTGAGGAGGATTTCCGTCTGGTCCTCGATGCTCATGAGGTCGGAGAGGAGGCCTTCGCGGACGAGTTTTCCCTTATAAATGATGCCGACGCGGTCACAGACTTCCTGGACCTGTTCCAGCAGGTGGGAGGAGAGGATGACGGTGATACCCTGGGTCCGGAGGGTCAGGATGAGATCGCGGATTTTCCGGGAACCCCCAGGATCCACCCCGGCGGTGGGTTCGTCCAGCACGACCAGGCGGGGCCGGTGGATGATGGCCTGGGCCAGACCGATGCGTTGCAGCATGCCTTTGGAATAACTGGAGAGCCGGCGGTCCGCGGCGTGTTCGAGTTCCACGAGGGCGAGCAGTTCGGCGGTGCGCTCTTTGAGGGGCGCTCCGCGGATGCCGCACAGCTTGCCGTAGAAGGCGAGGGTTTCCCGGCCGGTGAGGTGGCGGTAAAAGTAGGGATTTTCCGGCAGGAACCCCACCTCTTCCCGGCTGTCGACCCGGGCGGAATCGCGCCCGAAGATGGCGCATTTTCCCTTGGTGGCACGGAGCAGGCCGAGCAGCACCTTCATGGTGGTGCTTTTGCCGGAACCGTTGGGACCGATCAGCCCGTAGATCTGCCCGGGAGCAATGTCGAACGAGATGTCATCGACTGCCGTCACCGACTCCCGGCGCAGGGTGGGAAGCCGGAAGACCCGTGTCAGGTTTTGGATGGATACAGCGGGGACCATGGACATGTCAGGACGGAAACGGCTCTGCGCAGGCTATCGATTGTGGAGAGGGGAGCAAGCCCGATCCGGCTGCGGGAATGTTTTTGATGCAGCGCTCCTGGCATCGCGCGTTGCTTGGGAGTGCCGAGCTTAGTCTGCATTGACAAGTGTCAGCGGGGGCAGTCACACTAGAGACCGCTTCCCCCTCCCTTTTTCATCAACATGCCTGCTGCCGCTCCCATCGTTTTGATCGCCTGCGATAAATTCAAAGGCACGCTCACTGCGGCCGAAGCCTGTGCGGCTGTGGCCGGGGGCGTCCTGGAAATCTGGCCGCAGGCGCAGTGTCTGCTGCGCCCCATGGCCGACGGGGGGGAAGGCACTTCTCTGGTCATCTGCGAGGCCTTGGGCGGGGAATGGC
>JAYUWQ010001088.1:0-6100 GCA_043753485.1 bacterium | reverse complement strand
AAGCCTCCGACGGCAGGATCTGCTGAGGTGTTGGCTGCAGGCAGTCCCGGCGCAATCGTCCGACTTGACGGTGATTTGTAGGGAAATGCACAGACTTCAGTTCCTCGAAGGAATAGTTCACTTTTTATTTTGGAAATCCAGCAACCACAGCCTATTTAAATTATGACAAAAACTTTGAATCGAATCCTGCGCCGTCTGGCGCGGCCCATCGCGGCGGAACTGGGACTGAATCAGGAGGGCCGGCTGGATAATGAAGTCGTGGCCCAGAAAACGCTGATGCAGCAATACCGCCTGCTGGCCGCCCAGGGGAAACAAAATCTCCCGGATCTGCGCGATGCCGGCTTCCGCAAATACTCGCAGTTTGAGGAGGATGGGATTCTGCTCTATCTGTTTTCCCTGATTGCTCCCCTCAACCGGACCTGTGTGGAAATCTGCGCAGGAACCGGACGGGAATGCAATACCGCGAATCTCATCATCAATCATGGCTGGTGGGGCCACCTCTTTGATGGCGATGACTCGAATGTGGCCAGAGCCCGGCAGTTTTTTGCGGAACAGAAGGACACTTTTTTGTATCCCCCCCGCTTTTCGAAAGCATGGATTACGGCGGAAAATGTCAATGACATCATCGCCACCTCCGGGGCCACCGGCCCGGTGGATCTGCTCAGTCTCGACATCGACGGCATGGATTATTGGGTGTGGAAAGCCATTACGGTGATTCAGCCCCAGGTGGTGGTCTGCGAAATCCACAACCCGGTTCCCGCGGATCAGGCCCTGACGGTTCCCTACGACCCGGGTTTTGTCTGTCAGAATGAGGAATACCGGGGGGCATCCCTCGCCGCGATGTGCCAACTGGGCCGGGAAAAGGGCTATCGTCTGGTGGGCACCCACCGCTTTGGGTTCAATGCCTTTTTTGTGAAACAGGGCGTAGGCGAGGGGTTTTTCCCGGAAGTCGACGCGGCCTCCTGCCTGCAGGACCCCTTCACCCAGTTGTCGCGGAAGGAACGCTGGCCCAAGGCTCAGGGGTTGGCCTGGCAGGAGGTGTGAACGTCGGGGAAGGAGCCATTCTGCCTTGCCACAGGCATTGCTATGTTTTCCGAAAATGTCCGAATGAAATTTTAAGAACCAAGCACATGAGCAACCACACTTTATCAGACCCTGCGAAGCTCGCTCCCGATCGGCTGGGGAAATTTTACGACGCTGGATTTTATCAGGGCACAGTTGGAGGATCAAAAGAGTCAGCACTGATTATCCTGGGCCTGTTGTTTGAGATTTACCAGCCCGACGCCGTTTTTGACCTCGGGTGCGGGCAAGGTTCCTGGCTGGCGGCTGCGGAGCAACTGGGCAGCCGTCAATTGGTGGGCATGGATGGCCCCTGGGTGGATCCCGCTGCCATGCTGAGCAAAACATGCGAATTCAAGGCCGCCAACCTGGAAGAGGATATCGAGGTTGGGGAGCGTTTTGATCTCGCCGTAAGCGTGGAAGTCGCCGAACACGTTTCCTCCGGGCGCGCCCGTGCCTTTATTAAATCCCTTTGCGATGCCTCCGACGTCGTCGTCTTCAGTGCTGCCATCCCTCAGCAGGGTGGCACATCGCATGTTAATGAGCAGTGGCAATCGTTTTGGGCCGGACATTTCGACGAATTAGGTTATGGGTGTTATGACTTGTTCCGTCCAAAGATCTGGAATGACAAGCGAGTCGAAAGCTGGTATCGTCAAAACGTATTGCTTTATGTTAAACACTCGCATCCGATCGCAGAAACTGTAAAATCCAAATCATTTCGGTGTGGGCCGTTGGATATTGTTCATCCGGAAATCTTTGAAGGAAACTTGGAGGATTACAAGAAGGCGGTGGATGAGCCGACTCTCAAATTTTGTGGTCAACTGTTGGCAAAGTGGGGTCGCCGGCAACTTCGCAAGGTTTTGGGTTGAGACCTGCAGATGTATAATAACGCCTCCTTGTTCCCTGAAAACAGGTCAAAGCGGGTGTAATGGCGTGAAAAACAAGTTTTCTCTTGGCACCTTGGGGCCACGGCGTATGATGGTTCCATCAAACAAAAAACCGCCGACCCTTGCGGATCGGCGGCCGTTTGAAACCAGGCAACGCTGGCTTGATCAGAGCTTTTCTACGGTCTTCTGATCAAGCTGCGTTTGCTCCGGGGCTCTTCTGCAGGCCCTTGCGGGTCAAGCCGGTGCGGCGCTCGCTTTTCCGGACATACCCCATCGCCCGGTAGAGGCTGCTGTCGGCCCCGTGCAGCGGAGTCCCCCTTACGGAATTCACCACAAGCTCGAGCAGCAGGTTGGCTGCGGCATCCGCCTTGATCCGCTCGGTTTTACGGCCATCCATCTGCTTCTCCAACGCCAGGATCTGATCCCGGATGGTGAGGGGCAGGGCGGTCGCCGCTTCGAATCCCGCCAGGGTCATCCCGGCAAAGGATTCCTGCGGGGCCAACTCTTTCCATGCGGTCCGGAACAAGGTGATCCGGTCTGCTATATATGGGTTTATTTTCGCCATCTTGTTTTGTTTTTCTGTTTGTCCTCCCTCTCGGAATTTTGGACCCGGCAGAGTCCCACTCGGGGCTCTTGGAAACCGGTCTATCATCCACGGATCAGGAGAACGGCAGCAATGAGGGGTGCAGTGACCACCAACACAAGAGGGATTTGGGATTATCAACTCATTGAAAATAAAAAATTAAAAGATTTGAATTCGTAATCAATTGATTTACAATGCATTAGCGCATTTTGTATCCCGGGAAAAATTTGCGGATTTTTGCCGGTTGGCCCAACTTTTTTTCAGGCCTCTCTATAAATGCCTCTGTTTAGGGCATCCGCCACAGGTAAGCCCCGGACCCGCCACGGTTCGGGTTCCGGCCGCGTATGATATCTAGAGAATATTTGCCACCTGCGATCCCTACGCTGAGGTTTAACCGCGGAGCCCGCAAACAAACGGTGGCGGCGGCAAACCGTTTGAGGCAATCCTTGCCAGGATTGGGCCATCGGCCCGCAGTCGCGGTGAGCGCCGGAGTCAAATCGCAGAGGAGAGTTCAAAGCCAAGGGCACCGGAGACCAAAGGTGCTGCTCACGAGTGCTCTATCGGCACACTCATGCTACGTCCACCCCCCTGCTTCCCCCCATCCGTGAGCATCTGTATTATTCGTGGTATCCGTGGCCTCCCCGCCTCCAGAGCACCGGTCCACGATTCCCTCCTCCACGAGTGCTCTGCGACACACTCATGCTACGGCCTCCCACGCGACCTTCCCGCCAAATCATCAATCCTCCATCATAAATCATAAATCTCCCATGCTCACCCCCGCTCCTCCTGTTCCGTCCGCCGCCGCTCCGGCCCCTCCCGCCACCTTCGATGTCGCCATCGTCGGGCTGGGGTATGTCGGCCTGCCGCTCTCCCTCCAGTTCGCCCGCTCCGGGGGCACCGTGCTGGGGCTGGACATTGATCCTTCCAAGGTGGAGGCCCTCAATGCCGGCCGCTCCTATATCAAACACATCGACGGGGCGGCGGTGCAAAAGGAAGTGGCGGCCGGGCGGTTTGCCGCTTCGGCCGACTTTTCCCGGGTAAGGGAGGCCCGGGCGGTCATCATCTGTGTGCCGACCCCCCTCAACAAAAACCGTGAACCGGATATCTCCTACGTGCTGGATACCGGCCGGGCCATGGCGCCCCACCTGACCCCGGGGATAGTGGTGGTATTGGAATCGACCACTTATCCGGGCACCACCGATACCGATCTCCTCCAAGTCCTCGAAACAGGATCGGGCCTGAAAGCCGGGGTGGATTTCCATCTGGCCTTTTCGCCCGAGCGCGAGGACCCGGGCAATCCGGACAGCAAGGTGGGCAAGGTGCCCAAATTGGTTGGCGGCCTGACCCCGGCCTGTCTGGAAAAAGCACTCGAGGTGTATGGCCGGGCGGTGGAGAACCTCGTGCCGGTCTCCTCCTGCCGGGTGGCCGAGGCCGCCAAATTGCTGGAGAACATCTTCCGCAGCGTCAACATCGCTCTCGTGAACGAACTCAAGGGAGTTTACGATGCCATGGGGATCGACGTCTGGGAAGTGATCGCAGCGGCGAAAACCAAGCCATTTGGTTTCATGGCATTTTACCCCGGGCCGGGCCTTGGTGGGCACTGCATCCCGATCGATCCCTTCTACCTGACGTGGAAGGCGCGCGAATTCAATCAGAACACCCGTTTCATCGAGCTGGCGGGGGAGATCAATACCGCCATGCCGCAGTATGTGGTGCACAAGGTGGTGGCCGCCCTCAACGCCCAGCGGAAGTCCCTCAATGGCTCCAAGGTGCTGGTGGTGGGGCTGGCCTACAAACCCAATGTGGATGACAGCCGGGAATCCCCGAGTTTTGTGCTGTTGGAAATGCTGGATCAGGGCGGCGCTGCGGTGGACTATTACGATCCCTATGTCCCGCAGATCGGGATGACCCGCGAACACCCGCAGTGGGCCGGCAAGGAATCGGTCACCTGGGATCAAGCCACCCTGGCGGGGTTTGACCTCGTGCTGGTGGCCACCGCCCATGCCTGCGTGGACTACCAGCAACTGGCGGATTGGGCCCCGTGTATTGTCGATACCCGGAATGCCATGGCCGGGCTGGCCACCGCTCCGGGGCAGGTGTGGAAGGCGTAGGGGAGGGGAGGGCGATTTATGCTTTATGGTTTGGTGGCACGTCGCGTGGGTGGGCCGGGGCTCTGGGGTCTACCACGGATGGCACAGATTTACACGGATGGAGGTGAAGCTAGGGATATCATAGCATGGGAACGTAGCATGAGTGGGACGTTTGTTGATGGTTGATGGGTGATGGAGCCACCCCCATGCCGCAGAGCTCTTCATTCGTGAACATTGGCGAAAATTTGCGGTTTCCTCTCCCCAAGAGCCCTATTGCCTGCTCAGCATCCGGGAAGGCCAATCTTTCCCCATATCTGTGACCATCAGTATAATCTGTGCGATCCGTGGTAGCCCCTCAAACCCTGAACCCTAAACAGGACCATCAACTCTCGACTCTCCCCATGCTTCCCTACTTGGCCCTGAACCGGTGGACGTGGGGATTCAACGACGCCACGGTGATGGGATGGGGGCTAACGGTCGCCTATTTCCTGGCCGCAGTAGCCGCGGGGCGGGCGGGCGGGCGGACCGCTTCCGCGGGGGCGCCTATGGAGCGCACCGCGTGGGGCCTGTTGGCGCTGGCCTTGGGGCTGCTGGGCTTGAACAAACAACTGGACCTGCAAAACCTGCTGCGTGACCGGGCGCGGGAACTGTATCTGGAGCAGGGATGGTATGCGTCCCGGCACCTCCTGATCGGGCTCGCCTTGACGGGGGTGCTGGTGGCATTGGTGACCGCGGCCTTGGTCCTGCGGCGCTGGTTGCCCGCGTTGACTCCGCCGCTGCGCAGGGCGTTGGTCCTTTTCCTCGGCCTCGCAGGGGTGATTCTGCTGCGTTTTCTCCCGATTCCCGCCCTCTCCGGAGTGCTGGGCTACACCCTCCTCGAATCCCAACCGGAAGTGTGGCACTTTCATGTGGTGGAAGTGGTTGAGCTCGCGCTGGTGGGCTGTATCGCATGGGAGGCCCGCTGCTCTGGAGCTTACCACGGATACCACAGATTCCACCGATGAGTCGGATGTTCACGAGTGTAGGGGGTAAGCGCTGATCATGGCTGTGATCCCTCTGGGATCGCTCCGAAGTCTCCCTCATCCGTGAACATTCGTGAAATCCGTGGTTACCCTTCCCTCCGCCGCAAAACCCCGTAATTTTTGGACTAATCTTCGCTTTTAACATTTTTCCGTAACATTTCTGGAAAATGCGGTTAAAGTCAGGAAACAAAATCATCGCCGCAACTGGAACCCGGATCTGAACATGGTGCCTCCCTCCTCAACAAATTCTCCTGAAGAAAACCAGACGAATCCTGCCCCAGCCTGGGGTTCTGACTCCGGACCCGTGGCGGCTGGCGGCACGGGGATGAGGCGGTTTTGCTGGTTCGCAGGTCTCCTGCTGCTGGCTTATGGCTGGATTCTCTACGCCTGGACCCGGTATGCGCTCGCCGAGTCGCTGCACTCGCATGTGGTGCTGATTCCGTTTGTTTCGTGGTATCT
>JAYUWQ010001087.1:0-6101 GCA_043753485.1 bacterium | reverse complement strand
CGGGATTTTTCGATGAGATGGTGCAGGGCGGGGCCTTTGTGGACCAATTGAAGCAGGGAGATTTTTCGCTCGTCACCGGAGCCGATCATGAGGAATGGGGAAAAATTTATAACAGTGTGGTGGCGATGCGCGGGACTACGGAAAACCATGCGCTGCATCCCAAGGTCAGGCTGGTCCCGTTTGGCGAGTTCATTCCGTTCCGCAAGCAGGTGCCACTGTTTGAAAAAATGCTGGGTGGACTGATCCCGATGGATTTCACCCGCGGCACTTCGCTGGAGCCACTGAAAGTCAGTGGCCAGCCGTTCAGCCTGGTGCCGTTGGTGTGTTTTGAAGATACGATGGGGGAACACGCCCGCCGTTTCATCCGTCAGGAGCCGCAGATTCTGGTGAATGTCACCAACGACAACTGGTTCCACCAAAGCCCGGCCACGGAAATGCACTTCGCCAATGCCCGTTGGCGTGCCCCTGAACTGCACCGCACCCTCGTCCGTAGCGCCAACACCGGGGTCACCGCCATCGTCTCGCCGTGGGGGGAAGTGCAGCGGATTCCCTCGCATCAGCAGGGCACTTTGAGCGGAAAATTCTACACTGGGAACGGCCGCATCACCTTCTACGCGAAGCACGGAGACCTCTTTTCCCAGGTGGCCGGGGCTTTGTCGTTGCTCGGCTGCGCGGCGGTTTGGTGGCGTCGGCAGAGTGCCCGCGAGGCGGTCGCTGATCCAAAAAACGCAGTCGGAGAGTGAATGGGGATTCATTCCCAAATTCTTTCTAAGAAGCGTGTCGGCCCAATCGTTCGCTCATACCCGCTCCATCCATCCGATTTGCTGACCCATGACGAAAACCATCCTTGTTCCGGCGCTGCTCCTCAATTTCCCTCATTCCCCGCTGGCGCAGACGGCTGCTAAGCCAATCGCCGCCCCGGCATCCGCTACTGAAATAACCACCGCGCTGCCGGAAAAAGTTGTCACCGCTACCCGTCTGCCTTCGTCCGCTCAGGCCGCCCCGTTTGCCGTGCGTGAATTGACCCGCGAACAGATCGACGAGCGGCTGCCCCGCACGCTACCGGAAGCTCTGCGCGGGACACCGGGCGTGAGCGTGCAAAAGACCTCCAACGGCCAGGGATCGCCGCACATCCGCGGATTCACCGGCTTCCGCACGTTGGCGATGATTGATGGCGTGCGGTTTAACAATTCCACCTTCCGCGAGGGGCCGAACCAATATTGGAATACCATCGACCTCCTCTCCGCCGACCGCATCGAACTGGTGCCGGGCCAGGGGTCCGTGCTTTATGGCAGCGATGCCATCGGAGGCACCCTGAATATTCTGACGAAATCGAGCGGTTTCCGTGATGAGGCGGCCGGGGAATCCTTCCTCCACGGACTTGGTTCCTACCGCTTTTCCAGTGCGGAGGACAGCCACCTGGGCCACGTCGAATTCAACACCGGCACTGGCGGCCAGTGGGGCCTGCATGTGGACGGCTCCTATGGGGAATTCGGCGACATCCGTGCCGCCGGCCTCGGCCGCCAGCCCAGGACCGGCTACGATCAGTGGTCCTACAATGTGCGTTTTGATGCCGCGCTGGATCCGGACTGGACCCTGACTGCGGTGCATCAGCAGCTGCGGCAGGATGATGTTTGGCGCACTCACAGCACGGTTTTCGGTATCCCATGGCAGGGCACCACCATCGGCAATGACCTGCGCCGCTCCTTCGATCAGGACCGCACCCTTTCCTACGTGAAACTGGAAGGTCAAAACCCCGGCAGCTTCCTCGACTCCGCCAGTCTCACCCTGTCCTATCAAACCGCCGGCGAAACCCTGACCCGGGTGCGCAATACCGGTGCTTCTGCTATCAGTGAATTGGACCTCGACACATGGGGGGCGGACTTGCAGCTTTCCAGCCAGACCGCCATGGGCCTCCTGACTTACGGCGTGGACTACTACCGCGACAGCGTGGAAAGCAGCAATGTTTCCTACAAAGCCGATGGCTCCTTCGACAAACGCAGCATCCAGGGCCCGGTCGGGAATGACTCCACCTACGATCTGCTCGGAGCCTACCTTCAGGATGAAATCACCCTCGGAGAACGCGGCCACGTTTTTCTCGGAGGACGATATACTTATGCCCGTGGCGAAGTGGGGCAATTCGAAGATCCGATCACCAAAGCGGAATCTTCCCTGACGGAATCCTGGAACGATCTTTCCGGCAGCGCCCGCCTGGTGCTGGATCTCGACGCGAAGGATCAATATGCGCTGTTCGCCGGGGTTTCCCAAGGCTTCCGCGCGCCAAATTTGAGCGATGTTTCCAGGCTCGACATCGCGCGTTCCGGTGAGTTGGAAATCGCCGGCAATGAAGTCGATCCGGAAAAATTCCTGAACCTCGAAATCGGAGCCAAGGCGGCCACGGAGAGCTGCACCGCCAGCGTTAGTCTATTCCATACCCGCATCGACGACCTCATCGTGCGTCAGCCCACCGGCCGGATCGTGGATGATCTGATCGAGGTCAGCAAAGCCAATGGCGGGGAAGGTTATGTGCAGGGCGTGGAGATCGCGGGCAATGTGTCATTCAATCCACACTGGTCCGTTTTCGCAGCAGGCAGTTACACTGGGGGCGAGGTGGATCAATTCCCTGGCAGTGATCGCAAAGTGGTGCGCGAGCCGCTCAGCCGTGTCGTGCCGTTCATGGGCACCATCGGTCTGCGCCTGCAAACCGCCGACCGCCGCCTCTGGACAGAACTGGTCTGCACCGCCGCCGCCGAAGCGGACAAGCTGAACTCCGGTGAGCGCGCCGATACCCAGCGTTTCCCGGTGGCCGGCACCCCCGGCTGGACGCTGCTCACCCTGCGCGGCGGCTGGAAGGTGAATGAGAATCTCTCCCTGACCGCTTCCCTGGATAACCTCCTTGATGAGGAATACCGTGCCCACGGCTCCGGCTCCAACGAACCCGGTTTCGGCGGCACGGTGGGCGTAACGGTGCAATTCTGATTGGGACTCCAGCAGGGAAGGATCCCCGGCCACCATCAGCAGATCGATACCCGGCGTCCTCCTGATGACAGGAATGGCGGTGCTTGCTCTACGAGGAGCAACACCTGAGGCACTGGAAAACAGGCTGCCTGATCAACGCGGCCGGTCCTGTGAGGGACATCAATTGGGATCAGAACTGCCGCCGCAGGTGGCTGGGCAGGATGTTCAGTTCCTCGCGGTATTTGGCGACGGTGCGGCGGGCGAGTTTGATGCCCTGCAGCGCAAGTTGTTTGACGAGTTCCTCATCACTCCACGGGTGCGCGGGGTCCTCTCCTTTAACGATTTCGGCCAGGGCAGTTTTGACGCTGGTATTGGAAACCTGCTCGCCGCTGTCGGTGTCCACGCCGCTGGTGAAGAAATACCGCAGCTCGTAGACGCCGTGGGGTGTGGCAATGTATTTGCCGGAGATGGCGCGGCTGACGGTGGTTTCATGGACCCCGACGACATCCGCCACCTGGGACATGTTCATGGGTTTGAGCTGGGAAGGGCCTTGGTCGAAGAAGCCCTGCTGCCGGGCGACAATCTGTTCGGCGATGCGTTGGATGGTCTGTTGCCGCTGCTGGATGGAGCGGATCAGGAATTTGCCGCTGCGGATTTTGTCGCGGATATAACCGCGCACCTCATCACGGCTGCCGGCATCGGACATGAGATCCTTGTAGAGATTGCTGATGCGCAGGCGGGGGAGTTCCTCGTCATTGAGCGTGATGTGATAGACGCCATTGGTGCGCTCCACGTGCACATCGGGCGAAATATACTGTTGGGGAGCGGTGGTGAAGGCGGAGGCGGGCCGGGGATTCAGGGTGGCAATGTGTTCGGCGGCCCGCGAGATTTCGCTGACGGGGACCGAGAGTTTCCGGGCGATCTGGGGAAAACGTTTCCGGGCGAGATCGTCGAGGTAAGTGGCGATGATGCGGCTTTCGAGGCTGTGCTCCCGGCCTTGGCGGCGGAGTTGGATGAGCAGGCTGTCGCGCAGGTTTTCCGCGCCCACCCCGGAAGGGTCGAAGGTTTGAATGATGCCGGCGGCGGTTTTGAGGCCGGCGAGGGGGATGCCCTGGGCCAGGCTGAGGTCCCCAAGCGGAGACTGGAGGAAGCCCCGGTCATCCAGACTGCCGATCAGCATTTCGGCGAGGGCGCGCACCTCCTTGGTGCAGTCGGCCATGCTGAGTTGCTGGATCAGGTGGTCCTGCAGCGTCACGGGAGACGTGAGGGAATCGAACATGAACTGGCGTTTTTCCTCGTCCTCGCTGGTGCGGGGGGAGCGGCTGGCGCTTTGTTGCATGTAGTCGCGCCATTCCTCATCCATGGCGGAGAGGCGGCTGAATTCCTCATCGAACCCATCGTCGTTGAGGTCGTTTTCCTGCGGGGTGTCTTCGATGGAAATCTCGGGGGATTCCATTTCCAGCACGGGATTCTGCTGCATTTCCAGCTCCACCATCTGCCGCAATTCAAAAACGGGAGCCTGGAGGATATTCAGGCTCTGCTGCAATTGGGGAGAGAGCCTCTGTTGCTGACTGAGGTTCTGTCCAAGGTGCGTTCCAATGCTCATCTTCCGCAACCATGTGGGATGTTGTCTGAAAAGCAAGCACATATCGTGCCAGAAACTGTGTATTTCCTTACGGGCTTCTTAATCAAACGGACGACCTGAATGGGGCTGACCCTGCACAAGTGCCATTGCAGGGCTTGGTAATCGAGCGGAATCTGCAAATGTTCAAGATTTGCTCCGGAGGATTCTGCTGTTCTGGCGGGTCCCGGCCTCCCCATGAAGAAATATTCCCGTAAAGAGGTGGCGAAGATGTCGCCTGCCGAGTTTGCCGCCGCCGCCCGCGGACCTTACGGCAAGTTGTTCGCCTATCTGAAGCCCTACCGCACCCGGTTCATCATCGGGCTGCTCTGCGGGGCGGTGTATGGAGCGCTGAACGGGCTGCTGGTTTTCACGGTCCATCATGTGGCGGGCAAGATACTGCCGCCGGAGGAAAAACCCGCGCCCAACAACACCCTGCTCACGGAGACCTGGCATGAAGACCGCGAGATCCCGGAATTGCGCGCGGCCCTGGCCGCCCGCGAAATGGCGCCAGCCGACCAAGCCGAAGCGCTCGCGGCCTACACCGCTTTCCGGAAAGCCCTGCACGAACGCACCCTCGCGGCGGCTCCTGCCGATCCCGCCGCCGATCCGTTGCGGAAGCTGTCCCTGCCTCCTGCGCTGCCGGCAGAATTCCGCCTCGTGCTGGAGGCGGAGCGTCACCTCGTGGTGAACCCGCCGCAGAAGTCGCAGGCGAAAAAATCGCTGCAGGAACTGCTGGCCCTGCCGGAAGCCGAACGCCGTCACCGCACCACCTGGGCGCAATTTCTCAGTGCACAGCTGGAAAGCGACCGGATCAAAAAATCCGGAATGTATGATGAATTAAAGGCGACCGCCACCAACCCGGCCTTTTCCGACAGCCTGTCCCTGGGGAAGGCTGCTCCTTCCGTGGTGCCGCTGCGGACCGTGATCCTGATTTGTGCCACCATCCCGGCCATCATGCTGCTGCGGGCCATTTTTGGTTATTTGAATTCCTACTGCCTGGTCTGGGTCAGCCTGAAACTGCTGGACAACATCCGGGGGGATCTCTTTTCGAAAATCCTCGGGCAGTCCCAGGAGTTCTTCAACAAACAGAAGGGCGGCGATTTGCTGCAGACGGTGATGAACCAGACGCGGGTGGCCCAGCAGGGTTTCACCGGTGTCATCAGCGACCTTGTGAAACAGCCCCTCTCCATTCTCAGCGCCTTGGCGGTGCTGTTTTATCTGGACTGGAAATTCACGTTGATGGCGATGCTGCTGTTCCCGCTTTGCATCGTGCCCGTGATGCTGGTCAGCAAAAAAGTGCGCAAGGCCGGAGCCGAGGAGGAGCAGGAAGCCGGAGCCATGGGCGTCATCATGCAGGAAGCCTTCAGCGGCATCCGGGTGGTCAAAGCCTATGGCCGGGAGGAGCATGAGGTGGCGCGCTTCAACTCCTCCAATCAGAAAATGCTGCGCAGCATGATGCGCTGGAACCGCGCGCTGGAAGGGGTGGGTCCCCTCACCGAAGTGGTGGCCTCCCTGGGGG
>JAYUWQ010001086.1:0-2461 GCA_043753485.1 bacterium | reverse complement strand
TCGGTGGCGGTGGCCTCGTAGCCGAGCGCGCGGAGAAGGGCAAGCCGCAGGGCGTCGGTGATGGTCGCGGCGGTATCCCGGCGCAGATTCGGGGAATGCAGGATCACATCCAGCGGATGGCTGGAGCCGGTGCGGGCGGCGAGGGTTTTGAAAAAGGCCGCCAGTTCCGCCTGACAACACGGGGCCACCGCCAGGATATCCGCCGACCGCCGCAAGCCCAGCGCGAGGGCATCGTCGGTGGCGGTGTCGCAGGCGTGCAGCGCCATCACGGCGTGCAACCGCTCCGGCAGCACCGCGTCGCGCAGCGGGACCGCCTGGAAGGACATGGTGTCTTCCAATCCCAGTAAGGCGGCGCGTTCGCGGGATTGGCGGATCACATCGGCATTCGTATCCACGCCGATCACTTGCAGTTCAAACTTCGTGTCCTTCCAATCCGGGATCTGCGGCAGGCGCCCGGCGGTGGCCTCCCGGGCGAGGAAGGCGAAGGCCAGCGACAGATAGGAATTCCCGCAGCCCGCATCCAGCAGCGTCAACGGCCGGCCCGGCATCGCCTTGGCCAAAGCCCGGAAGGGCGGTGCGATCAGGCTGATCATGTGATTGATCTGCAGATACTTCTTCACCTGCCCGGAAGTCACCGAGGCATCATCGCTCATCAGCCCGGTGGCATGCAGAAAGGCGGCATGGGTCACCGGATGCAGCGGCAGGCGCTTGCCCGCCATGAGGCGCTGCAGCCGGTCCGGCGTCCAGTGGGCGCGGGCGCGGGATGCCAGTTCGGTGTTGGAAAAAGGTTTCATTCCTTCCCTTCCGGGCGGCAGCGCTTGGCTGCAATCGCGGGAAGAGCGCTTGAACGTCCCGCTTGGCCTTGATGGCTATGGGGCGAAACGTCGAAGCCCGAAAGTGGAATTCCGATGATCGTGACGGACGACCCAGACCCGGAGCGAGCCGCTCCGGATGTCGTATAAAAAATGATAGGGAAACCGATCCAGATTGAAGCGCCGCAAACCACTGGAATCGAAGTGAAAAAAACGGGGATTGGCACAGGCTTTCTCAACCCCAATCTGGAACTCAGCGAAAAAAATCGTCGCCCTGTTGGTCTGAAATCCCGTAATACTTTACAAGAATCTCATCCAGGTCGGCCTGAACGCGCCGGTGAAATCTAGCTGGCACGATGCTTCAGGCCAGCCACCAATTGATCAAAAGTGAGCCAGACAGAGGGATCATCCCCTGCTTCCCTCAGGCGCTGGGAAACCTCCGCGTCGGAGACTTCATAGATAGGACTCTCCAGACCGTGGAGCAGGCGGGAGGCGAGGGAACCTCTCTCCTCCTCGGTGAGTTTTGAGGCCTCAGCGGCGATTTCTTCCAGCTTCATGGTGGTTTCAATCTACCCAACCGTCCCGCGACCGCCAGCAGGATTTTGGGAGACAAGCTGAGATGCGGCACCCATCGACCGAGCGCGTTGTGCACCAGTAAAGGATACTCAAGGCGGCCCGCCAGCCGGAGGAATTAAACCGCGCCGCGCGTCCGATTCTTTTGCTGGAAAATCCCCGGCGGGCCGTTACCCTGCGCCCCTATGTCAAAAAACGCTCTCGGCCAAGGACTCGGGGCCCTCATCAGCGGGGCGTCCCGCCGCGGGGCGGCTGCGCCTGTGCTCGCCCCCGGTGCCACCGCACCTCCTACGGCACCGCCTTCCGCGGAAATTCCGGCGACCGACCGCGTGGTGCGCGTGCCTCTTTCCGCCATCACCGCCAGCCCGATGCAGCCCCGGAAACATTTCCGGGAAGAGCAGCTCACGGAGTTGATGGATTCCATCCGCGAGCACGGCATCATCCAGCCGCTGACCGTCCGGCGGGTGAATGGCAACTTGGAGCTGATTGCAGGCGAGCGCCGCTTCCGGGCTTCGGAAAAACTGGGCCTGAAGGAAGTCCCGGTCATCGAACGCGAAGCCTCGGACCGCGATGTCCTGGAGATGGCGTTGATCGAAAACCTCCAACGCGAGGATCTCAACCCCATTGAGGAAGCCGAGGCTTATGCGCGCCTCGCCAAGGAATTCAATTTGCGGCAAGAAGACATCGCCCAGCGCGTCGGGAAAAACCGGGCCACCGTGGCCAATGCGATGCGCCTGCTCGACCTCGCGCCGGAAGTGAAATCACTGCTGAGCCAAGGCCTCATCACCACCGGCCATGCCAAGGCCATCCTCGGCCTGCGCGACCCGCAACTGCAGGCGCTCATCGCTGACAAGGTGGTGCGCCAAGGCCTCACCGTCCGCGCCACGGAAAAACTCATCCAGGCCGAGCAGCAGTCCGCCACCGCCGGGAAATCGGGCAAGTCCGGCTCCGACAGTGGAAAATCCACCAGCACCCCGCGCGACAGTGCCGCCGCCATCCAGCGCATCCAGGCCAACCTCCGCCATAAACTCGCCACCAGCGTCAACGTGCACCACGGTGAGAAGAAGGGGAAGATC
>JAYUWQ010001085.1:0-2463 GCA_043753485.1 bacterium | reverse complement strand
TCTACGATCCGTTCACCCTCCTCCTGGGAAGCCCCCGGGCCATCACCCGCGCCATCCAGCCGGAAAGTGGACCGCAACTCCGCGAGGCCCGCTGTATGTTCCCGGAAACCGCCCACCACACCCCCGGAGCCATGATCATGGTGAAGCGGGTCAATCAGCCTGATGCCGGGGCCAAAGGAACGGGTCTGACCGCCTTCGATGCCATCGTGACCAACCTTTTCCTGGAAAGCACCACCCCCTCCACGCTCACCCTGACCCGCAACCAGGAAGTTCCCGAAGCTGCTTTTGTGGATGCCGCCGCTCCTGCGCTCAAGGAACAAGCCGCCATCCTCGTTCCTTCCCTCGGACCTCAAGCCAAAGCCCTCGCGGATCTGCGGCCCGCCGACATCAACATCACCCGGAATGAAGCGTCCGTGGCCCTCCCCGGCGGTCCCTCCCTAATCAGTTCCGCGCTGGAGAGCATGGCCCGCAGTTTTGTCCGCACCGCTCCTTCCATGGGTAACATCCTGCAGGCCCAGGATGCCGTGATGCGTTTCAACACCGCCCGCGCCACCGGAGCCGAAACGGCTCTGAAAGCGTCCTCCTCCCGCGAGGCCCTCGAACTCCTCAATGAAGGGATCCGCGGGGGGGGACGCTTGAGCGGAGCCACCTTCCAATTCCGGAGCAAGGATGACGAACTGGAGAACCTCAGTTCGCTGCTCGCGCTCGATAATTCCGTCGGCCTCATCTATCGGCCGGACACCGCACTCCTGAGCGGAGCCACCCTGGACCTCGCCGTCAAAGCCCGGAATTACCGCAATGCGGAACTGCTCATCACCCTCTGGCAGGAAGCCAAACTCAAAACCAATGCCGGGGAAACCCCAGCCTCGGCTGCCCAACGGGTTTTTACCTGGGCCGCCACCCCGGAAGGCCGCTACCAGCGCAGCGTCCTCGGTCTTCCCAGCCTCACTCCGGAGGAACTCGGAGGAGCCCTCGCCCACCTCTCCGTCACCAACCGCGTCCTCACTTGGAAGCCCGGTGAAGCCAACTACCGCAGTTGGGTCCGCCTCGTGCATCCCGACCCCCACCGCGATGCCTCCCGCCTTGCCGCCACTTTCAATGCCGCCGCCGCCGCCGGAGCCATTCCGGCCTCGGCCACGCGGGATCTGCGCGCTGCCGTCTCCCTCATCACCCGGGGCGTCACCGGCCGGGGCGAGCATGCCGGCAACACCTATCAATTGGATACCTTCACTCCGGCCGAACTCACGGCTGCCACTGCCCTCCTCGCGCTGGACGACGGCAGCATGAAGGTCACAGCCACGGGCGCCCCCTGAAATAGCCCAAGCCCCCCGTGGCTATGACGCATCCGTCACTTCGCCGGGTGATCGTGATTGTCCCCAGGAGTGAGTCCCAGGACGATGTCCCAGGTGGCGGCGAGTTCCTTGGTATCGGCGACGGGCTTGAATTCACGCACCACGGCAGCGAGGAGTTTTTCGTCCTGCAGACTGCGCAGAATGCCATCCTTGGCGTTGGCGGGCTCATCCTTGAAGAAAAGCTGGGTGGCGAAACGGGGCTGCCCCTTCAGGGTGACTCCAAAGTGATAGTGGCGGGTGCGGCCGGTGTAGAGGCCTGGCTTGATGGTGCGGAATTTCCACCCGCCGTCCTTGGCGGTTTCGAATTTGCCGTAGCCCTGGAAGCCGGGATCGCGTTCGCCCTGGGCAGCTCCCTTGGTATGGATGTAGGTGCCATGGTCGTCTGCCTGCCAAAGTTCCACGAGGGCGTCCTTCACCGGGTTGCCGTTCTTATCGAGGACCCGCCCGCTCAGATTGGTGATCGTGCCCACGGCGGGAGTGGTATGATCGGTCATGCGGATCAGATCATTGTCCTGGTCGAGCGGAAGCTTGTCAGGAAAGAACGGTCCCTCGGTCATGTCGGGGGTCAGGGTCAGCAGTTCCGCAAAGGCCCCCGGCGCCCACAGCCCGGCGGCGGTGAGGGTCAGGCTTTGGACGAGGCGGCGGCGGCTGAGCGGGATATGGAAGAGTGGGAGCGGGGACATGGTGATGGTTGGTGGTTGGGTTGGAAAGCAAACTAGGCAAAAACCGGCGGGATGGGAAGCTTTTACGGCGTACCCGTATTCGCCCCCGGCGCACGGAAGGAAACTTTGTAAAAACCGAGCCTATCCGCGGCGAAGACCAGCCAGCGGAAGACACCGCCATGCTCTTGAGCAGCCGGCGGCGGTTGAAGGGGACGTGGAAGGGTTTGATTTGCGAGGTCATGGCCGGGGGGATTTGATTTCCCCTCACCGATGACACGCCGATGTGCAGACCGTGTGTCCGCCGGACGGCTCAGTTGTAAAGGAATGGTAATTCCGGAGTTTCCTCTTAACTGCAGGCCGCCCTCCATCATTCATCCCGGCTCAATTTACGGATTTGTGAGGCTGACTTCGCTCAGCAGGGTGAAGAGCGGTCGGTTGATATAAAAATT
>JAYUWQ010001084.1:0-17345 GCA_043753485.1 bacterium | reverse complement strand
CAGTTCCACGCCGAGGTCGTGCAGACCACGGGCAAAGGCATCTAGGCCGGACTTGTCGGAAACGGAGATCAGGGCACGGGTGATTTTCATGAGTGAGGAGAATCAGCATGAGACGCCCCCTCCGGAGCCGCAACTGGAAATGCGGTGTGACCCGTGGCCAAACCCTGCGCAGGCGGGTTGGTTACTGTGAAAATGCAAGGGTTCCTTGCGATGGAACACAGCAGAAATCGCAGATGAACGCGAATACCGGGAATGCTGGCAGATGCCCTCCACAGGGGACCCAAGGCCACCATTCATCGCTCCGGCCGGTTTTCCGGGGCATGAGGATTCTGGGCGGCCTGCTCAAGTTCCTGCAGCATTTTTTCCAGGCGGGAGGCGAAGTTTTCCGTGGTCAGGCTGGAGGACAGCATGTCGGCCCAGAGCGGGAAGGCCATGGGGGTCAGGTGTTTGGTGAAGATCTGGACCAGAGTGCGGCTGCGCAGGGACTGGAGGGTGGCCTGGAGGCGGGTGAGTTCGAGTTGTTGTTCGAGGATTTCGCGCTGGGCCTGCTCGAGGAGGAGATTGCCGGGATCGTATTTGGTGAAGACATCAAACAGCAGGCCGGAGGAGACTTGGAGGGACTTGGTGGTTTTCGGATTGCCGGGGAATCCCTGCATCACCAGACCGGCCACGCGGGCGATGCCGCGGAATTGCCGTTTGGCCAGCTCGGCAGTGTTCATGCAGGCCATCAGGTCTTCCGTGAGGTGATGGGTGGAGAGGAATTCCTGCCACATCTTTTCATCAGCGGAGAGATCATCCCGGCTGCTCAGCTCGAAGCCGTAATCATTGAAGGAAACGGTGATGCTGACACTGCGGTGCCGCGCCATGCGCCACGCCACAAGGGTGCCCAGCCCCTCATGCACCAGCCGCCCGGCGAATGGATAGACGTAGACATGATTCCCCTCGCGGCTGGTGGTTTCCTCAATGAGCAATTGGTCACTTCGGGGGACGATGCTCCAAGCCTTCTGCAGGGCGAGGATGGGGGAGAACATCTGCAGTTCGGGATCGCGGAGATCGCCGGCCCCGGCCGACTCCAGCTTCCGGCTCACGGCGTAGGCGAGTTCGGTGGAAAGGGGACTTTTGCCTCCCTGCCAGGACGGAATCTGACCGGATTGTTTCTTTTTGGTGGCGTCCTTCACCACGGCCTTGAGGTCCTTATAACGCACCAACTCCAACCGCCGCCCTCCGAAGATGAACAGTCCACCGGGTTTGATCCGGGAAATGAACCATTCCTCCACCGTGCCCAGACGGCGTCCGCTGGCATATGCCACGGAGATGGCAGTGTCGTTGCTGATGGTGCCGATGGCCAACCGGTGGAGCCGGGCGGTGCGTTCCTCCGCCATGACATGCCGGCCTTCCACGATACTCACTTTGGAGAATTCCGGGTAGGCGCGGAGCACCTTGCCGCCGCTGGTGATGAAGCTGAGCAACCAGTCCCACGAGGCATCATCGAGCGTGGCAAAGGCATGGCTCGACATGATCTCCCGGCGCATCGCCCCGGCTTCGAATCCACCGCCCGCGGCCACGGTGAGGAGGTGTTGCGAAAGCACATCCAGGGTCATCCGGAGGGGACGACGGGCTTCGATGCGGCGCTCGCGCAAGGCCTCGCGGGCGGCGGCGAATTCCACCAACTCAAATGCGTTGGTGGGCACGCCAAACACGCGGCTCACCGCTCCCGGCCGGTGACCGCTGCGGCCGGCGCGCTGCAGGAGCCGGGCCATGCCTTTGGGGCTGCCGATCTGGATGACCTGATCCACCGGCGAGAAGTCCACCCCGAGGTCCAGACTGCTGGTGCAGACCACACATTTTACGGTGCCGGCGCGGAGCCGGTCTTCGGCCGTAGTGCGTTCCGCTTTTTCAACCGATCCATGGTGGATCGCAAGCTCGGGTGCCCACTCCGGCCGGAACTCCAGCAGCGCCTGATACCATTGCTCCGTCTGGGACCGGGTGTTCGTGAATAGCAAGGTGGTGCCCGCCTGTTCAATCTGCCGGACTACGGCGGGAATCATGCGCAGTCCGAGATGGCCGCTCCACGGAAAACGTTCGATTTTGTCAGGAAGCAGGGTCTCAATCGCGACCTCCTTGCGCGCCTCCCCGGTCACGATCACGCCTTCCTCCGCCCTGTCGCCCAACAGCACCCGCATGGCTTCCGGCAGATTGCCGATGGTTGCCGACAACCCCCAGATGCGCAGCGTCGGATTCCATGCCCGGAGGCGGGCGAGACAGAGCTCGGTCTGCACTCCGCGTTTGCTGGAGAGCAACTCATGCCACTCGTCCACGATCACGGCTTCCAGCCCCGCCATGCGGGCGGCGGCGTCCGGATAACTCAGCATGACGGACAGACTTTCCGGAGTGGTGACGAGGGCTTCCGGCAGGCGTTTTTTCAGTTGGGCCCGGATCTTCTGCGAGGTGTCGCCCGTGCGCATTTCCACGTCCCACTGCAAGCCGAGTCTCTTTAACGGTTCGCGGAGCGACTGGGTGGTATCGACCGCGAGGGCGCGCAGGGGTGTGATCCACAGCACCCGCAGGCCCGGTTTACCTGGCGGTTTCGTCAGGGCGAAAGCCACGGGTCCGAGCCATGCCGCCAACGTTTTGCCCAGTCCGGTGGGAGCATGGATCAGGCCGCTTTTGCCAGCCGCATAGGCTGCCCAGACGTCCTGCTGGAAGCGGAACGGCTTCCAGTGGCGGTCGGCGAACCAGGCTTCGATAGGAGACATCGGAAAAACTTACGTTCGCGCTCGGTTCACGGCCATAGCAAAGGATGATGCTGCCAGTAATGGAACCGGCGCCGGACTTCCGGTATCAGGGATTCGCCGGACGGAGGCGGGGAGCCAGCCGGGGCTTGGAAGAAACGCTCGGCCCAGTGGTCCTGGCGGCTAGCTGACGGCCAATCGGGAATCACGGGACCGGGCGCGGGAAAGGCCAACGGGCCACCGCTGGACAGGAAATCGAGTTGGGTTTCGAGGGTCAATTGACCAAAATCGAGAAGGCCGCTGGAGGAGCATGACGGCGGCCCGGCATTGAGCTCCGGAGGCAGGTGCGTGCCAAGGGTTTGCCAGTGGGCGAGCCGGCGGCGTTGCTCGGCACCGGCGTGACATTGATCCAACGAAACCGGCAGGGAGGGATAGGCGCCGGGAAGCGTGCAACCAAGGGCGGCAAGGTTGGCGGCAACGTCAGGCAGGGTGCGGGCGAGGAGCGGCTTGCCGAGGGCAGCAGCTTCCAGATAGGGGAGGCCAAAACCTTCCTGGAGCGAAGACATGACCAAGGCATCGGCGGCCATGAAAAGGGCGGGGAGGGACGGACGGTTGGACCGGCCGTCCGCCAGCACGCCCGGAACCAGCGGCCAATGGTGGCGGGCGGCCGCGGCACAGAGGGATTCCCAGGCGGGGATTTCGGCCGGGGAACTGGGACCACCGGTGGTGACGAGGCAGGTGGGCTCGTCCTGTAGTTGGGCGAGGAGCAGGGCTTCGGCGAGATTTTTACGGCGCAGCGCGCGGACCGGCGCCAGCCAGAGGCGGCGGCCCCGGCCGAGGGATTGCAGCCAGTCGTGCGCGGCCTGGACTTCAGATTTGTCAGGACCCTCCAGCTCCGGCAGCGGATTGCCGACCCATTGAGCAGTGGCTCCCGCCCGGATTTGCAGCCAGGCGAGGTCGGCCTGGTTCACACACCAATGGCGGAGGTGCGGGCCGACCGGCACGGAACATTCCAAGGCTTCGTCCAGATGCGCTATGCCTGACGCCTGCCAATCGCCCCACCGCGCCCAGCGACCGTCCCACCACCAGTCGTGATGGTGCAGCCACAGCCTCGCCCCGGCCGCGGCACACCAGTCCGGCAGGTGGCGCAACAAGGGCACATTCCGGCCGACGCTGAGATTGTGCGCCCAGACCAGCACGTCCGGCCCGGACAACACTTCATGTAACAGTTCCATCGCCTCCCCGCTCATCGCCTGGTCCATACCGCTCAAATAACCAAGGTCCCGGTGAGTCACCACGCGCAGAGGCACTCCGGCGAGAGATGCCTGCAAGCCCGTTATCCAATCCGGATCGGTCAATTCCCCCAGGAGCAGAACCACTTCAGCGACCCGGTCGAGGCGTGCCATCAAAGAAGGCAACCCCCGCGAGATCACCTGCCGCACCCCACCGGGCCGGTCGTGATAGTGAAAGACCACCAAGCGCACCCCGCATTCCTCCGGCATTCCCGCTCTGTCGTCAAGGCAACGGCCCCCGGTCCGGTGGTTTTGCGGCCGGGCATTTGCCTTTGTCATTTCCCCAACCCCTGCCCTGTTGCGCTTCCCTTTTCCCTGATGAATTCCCTGTCCCATCCCGCTGGCATCACCACCCTGCACCGGCTGAGCCCGGAGGCTTGGCCGGCCCTTGAAAAATCGCTCGAAACCATGACCCGGGATTGTCCGGTGACGCTGATCCTGCCCTGTCACGTGCGGGAACTGGGCACCGAAGCCCTCGCCGGAATGGTGCAGGAACTGGCGGGTGCGGCGTGGGTGAAGCGCATCGTGATTGGACTCGACGGTGCGGAAAGCCACGAACTGGCTATCGCACGGGAATGTTTTGCGGCCCTGCCTCAGGAAACCTCCCTGCTTTGGACCGGGGCTCCGGCGGTGCTGGATCTGGAAGCCCAGTTGCAGTCAGCGGGCCTGACGATGGCGCAGTCCGGGAAGGGGCGGAATGTCTGGCTGTGTGCGGGACTCGCGCTCGCCCGCAATGCCGGGCCGGGGGTGGTTGCGATCCACGATTGCGATATCAAAAACTACTCCCGCGAACTGCCCGGCCGGCTCTGTCATCCGCTGCTGGACCGGCAGTGGGGGTTCCGCTTCAATAAAGGATTCTACTCGCGTCACAGCGACCGCCTGCACGGCCGCCTGCAGCGCCTCCTCGTGCGTCCGTTGCTGCGCGCCATGGAAATGCGGGCCGGCCCGGTGGCCATGCTGCAGTTTCTTTCGGCCTTCCGATATCCTCTCGCCGGAGAATCGGCGATGGATACCGCCTTGTTGCGGAAGGTGAATCTGCCTTCCACCTGGGGGCTCGAAATCGGCCTGCTGGAAGAAGTCAGGCGGCAGCTTTCCCCGAGGTCGGTCTGCCAGACCGAACTCTGCGCCGCCTACGATCACAAGCACCACGACCTCTCGCCGGAAGACCCCGGCAGCGGGCTGCACCGGATGGCCCGCGAAGTATCCGCCACCCTGCTGGCCACCGTTTCCGGAGGCACCTATCCGTGGCGCGAACAGATCGTGGAAACCTGGCAGGAGCTCACGGCGGATGCCCTGCGGCATGCCGCCGCAGAAGCCGCCCTGAATGGATTGTCCCATTTTAAGGAACAGGAATCACTGGCCGTGCTCACCTTCGGCAAAGCGCTGCAGGCCGCCGTGGAGGAACCCGCGGCCCCTTCCCTGCTGCCTTCGTGGGACGCCGCGGAACGGGCGCTTCCGGGCGTCTTCCAGCAGTTGGAACAAGCCGCCTTCCCGGGAGCGTAAAAGTATCAGAACCGGTGGGCCACCGATCTTGCCGGAGGAGGCAACGCTTCGTAAGCTTGTGTCCCGGTCCACCGTATTTCCGACACTCTATGTTACGCAATCTTGCCTCCATCGGGGCCGCACTCACCGTGCTGGCCGCTTCCGCCTTCGCCCAACCGGCCCCTCCTCCGATGCCCGCCGCGGCCCCAACCCTGCAGATGCTGGCCGGGATCACCGACTGGACTTCCCTGTTCGACGGCAAATCGCTCGCCGGCTGGGTGGGCGGTGGCTATGAAGTGAAGGACGGAGCGATCACCTGCACCCCCAAGGGCAGCTTCCTCCGCACTGAAAAGGAGTATGCCGACTTTGTGCTCGAACTCGAGTTCCAACTGCAACCCGGCTCCAACAACGGGATCGGGGTGCGTTATCCCGGCAGCGGCGATGCCGCCTACGAAGGCATGGAAATCCAAGTGCTGGATGACCGCCACGAGAAGTATCACAACGATAAATTCAAGCTGGCTCCCTACCAACATCATGGCTCCGTCTACGGGATCGCAGCATCGATCCAGGCGGAAAAGAACCTGCTGAAGCCGGTAGGCGAGTGGAACAAGCAGACCCTGCTGGTGATCGGGGATCACATCAAAGTCATCCTGAATGGCGAAACCATCACCGACGCCTACATTGGCGGACTGGAGCCCATCGACAAAAAGGAACACCCCGGCCAGAAGCGCACCAAGGGTTATATCGCCTTCTGCGGCCATGGCGATTTTGTAGCCTACAAGAATATCCGGGTGAAGGATTTCTCCCCACCCGCCCCCTTGCCCGGCACGGCTCCCAATACTCCTCCCGCCGGATTCACCGCGCTCTTCAATGGCAAGGACCTGGCCGGTTGGCAGGGTTTGCCCGCCGGGCCCAATGACAATCCCTTCAAGCGCGCCGCCCTTTCCCCGGAGGAACGCACCAAAGTCCAGTCGGCCGCCAATGAAGTGATGCAGGCGCACTGGAAGGTGGAGGACGGAGCCCTCGTGTTTGATGGCAAAGGGTCCAGCCTCACCACCGCCAAACCTTACGGCGACTTCGATTTCTACGTGGATTGGAAAATCCCCGCCACCGCCGACAGCGGCATCTACCTCCGGGGGACTCCGCAGATTCAAATCTGGGACCCGGCCAACCCCGCCCAATTCCCACACGGCAACCAGAAGGGTTCCGGCGGGATGTGGAATAACAAAGGCCCCGGCAAGGATCCCCTTGTGCTGGCCGACAAACCGCTGGGCGAGTGGAATACCTTCCACATCCGCATGATCGGCGAAAAGGTCACCATCCATCTCAATGGCAAACTGGTGGTGGATGGATCGCCCCTCGAGAATTACTGGGCTCCCGGCAAGCCCCTGCCCCGTTCCGAACAAATTGAGCTGCAGAACCACGGCAACAACCTCTGGTTCCGCAGCCTGTATGTCCGCGAGTTGCCTTATTGATGAATAATGGGCAGGCCGTCCTCAAGGGATCGCCCCATGGTTTCAACCACCTGAAAAAGGGCTGCCTCCAATCACGGAGGCAGCCCTTTGTATTGAGTAATGCTGGACCCGGAAGGCCCCGGATCGCAGCGATCAGTGCAGTTCCCTGGGCAAGATATCCACAATCTTCTTGATGGCGTCGGCGGAGTGCTTGTTGGCCACCAGCAAGGCGTCTGCGGTCTGGACGATGATGAGGTCCGTCACGCCGAGCAGGGAGATGTTTTGCCCGGCGGTGCTGAAGACGATGTTGCCGTGGGAGTCGATCTGGGTCACTGGCTGGTTGGTGGCATTTTCGCTATCATCGGTCGGCAGATACTTGCCCACGCTGATCCACGAGCCCACGTCGTCCCAGTCGAAGGTGGCTTCGAGGTTGAGCACGCGGCCCGCTTTTTCCATGAGGGCATAGTCGATTGAAATCTGAGGAAGGTTGCCGAACTGGGCATCAATGGTGGCCCTGAGATCCTTGGTCTGGCGGATTTCTGCCACAAAATTGGCCAGCTCCGGGCAGTGGCGGCTGAGTCCGGCAATGACCGCGGAGACGCTCCAGATGAACATCCCGGCATTCCAGGAAAAATTCCCCTGACGCAGGAAGTCCTCGGCGAGGTCCGGATTCGGTTTCTCCCGGAAACGGGATACTTCGTAAACCACGGTATTCTCGGCACCGGAAATCTGAGCCCGGCGGCCGCGCTCGATATAACCATAACTGGGGCAGGCCCAGGTGGGTTTGATGCCGATCGTCACCAGCGCCTGGGATTGATGGGCGACGTTAACCGCGCCGGCCATGCAGGTGCGGAAGGATTCCTCATCCTGAATGAGCTGGTCGGCGGGCAGCACCAGCATGACCGCATTGACATCACGCGCGGCCACCCAGCCAATGCCGAGGGCGATGGCGGGGGCGGTGTCGCGTTTGGCGGGTTCGCAGAGGATGTTTTCAGCCGGCAGGGCATCACCCAGAATAGCGCGGACTTCGACTTCCTGTTCCCGGTTGGTGAGAATGAGGATGTTTTCCCGGGGGACGAGGCCGTCGAGCCGGTGCATCGCTTGTTCCAGCAGGGTCTTGCCGCCAAAGAGCTGCAGCAGTTGTTTGGGCCGGGTGTCACGACTGAGGGGCCAGAAGCGGCGGCCACTGCCTCCAGCAAGAATGACAGCGTAGGTGGATGGAGTAGTCATGGAAAATAAAGTGAAGTCGCCCCATTCTGGTGCATGGCGCGAAGTGGGATTGCAACGCTGAAAAAGCAGCCACGCAGGATTCCTTGCGCCCGGAGCGGCCTACGGTATGACTGCCAGTTCCGGATGCAACCTCCCTTCCCGGGTGGGTCAACCCCTCACCCGCCTGCCGCAGTATGAAGCGCCGGTCCATCCTCTTCCAGCCTGCCTTCCCCTGTGCGCACTATTGATATCATCGGACTACCTGTCGCCGTGACCTCCTACCCGAAAGCCGTGGAGTGGATTTTGGAACACGCACGCCTCCGGAACGCGGCCTATGCCGTTGAAGCCGCCAACACCCACGTCGCGGCTCTCGCCCGGCACGATGCCTCGTTTGGGGCCGCGATGCGCCGGTTCGACCTGATTTGCCCGGATGGGATGCCACTGGTGTGGGCCGTCAATTCCCAGCTGGAGCCGGCGGACAAATTACAGGACCGCGTCTACGGGCCGACCCTGATGCTGGAGACCCTTAAAGCCACCGATGGCAGAGCCGGTGAATTCAAACACTTTTTGTTGGGAGGCAAACAGAGCACTCTGGATCAGCTGACCCTATCCTTTGGGGAACAGTTTCCCAACTGTGCCATCGCGGCCACCCACTCCCCTCCGTTTGGGAAATGGCCCGATGACGAATTTGAGCGCATCTGTGGGAAAATCCGGGATTCGGGAGCCAATCTGATCTGGGTAGGCCTGGGCTGTCCCAAACAGGAATATTGGATCGCGCAACATAAGGACCGTCTGCCGCCGGGCGTTTATTTCGGCATTGGCGCCGCCTTCGCTTTCCATGCAGGCGAAGTTCCCCAAGCCCCGGCCCTGCTCCAGCGCCTCGGCTGCGAATGGGCCTACCGCCTCGCCATGGAACCCCGCCGGCTCTTCAAACGTTATTTCACCTACAACCCTCTTTTCGTCTACTATCTGATGCGCGGACGAATGTTGAAATGAGGGGCAGAGCCGGATTGCAGTCGAGCCGCTGGCCCTACCTCAGTTTGGTGTTGGACAACCGAACGGGCTCCAACGCCGGAACCACCACCGGAGCCGGGGCAGAAGTTTTCAGTTCAGCCAAAGCCTTCGACGCCAAGGGAGCCTGGATCAGGGAAAAATTCGGATTCCGGCCCAGCGCCTGCTGAAAATGTCTCTCCGCGGAAACTCGATCCCCGGCGGCGGCCGCGATTTTTCCCGCGTGGTAATGAAGTTCAGCATCAGGCCTCGCCTTTTTCAGGGCGTTCTTGATGCAGTCAATGGCCTTGCCCTGATCGCCATTTTTAAAATAAACCCAGGCACAGGTATCCGCGTCCATGGGGTTTCCACTCTGACCATGTTCCTGAATCAGCTTCAATGCCTCCGGCAGTTGGCGGTCGTGATCGGCATAAAAACGGGCCATCTCCATGTGATCATGGATGCCTGTCTCCCGGTGGCTGCGATGCAGGGCTTCGACTTCAGCGTAATATTTTTCGGCGGCGAAGGTGTCTCCACGAACCGCAAAAATGTCTCCCAAGGCTATCAGAGCCTCAAGGTTTCCGCCAGATTCCAGCACCTTCTGGTAGTGCATCGCGGCCGTCTCAAAATCGGCACCGGCAGCAGCGATCCGGCCGGCAGCGAGCCGCACGTGAGGATTGGCCGAACCCGCGTCGATCGCAGGGGCCAGCGCCTGGGCAGCAGGCAACAAGGCGCCGTCGTGAAACAGCATCATCGCCAGCCTGGCCCGGCACCAAGCAGTATTCTCAGCGTAGGGAGCGCCACTTTTAATGGCTTGTTCCATCAGCATGACGGCCCTCGTTTGATTGCCTGTGAGCCAAAGCAAGTGCGCCCCCCGGCTCCACGAAGACAAGTCAGGACGCAGATCCATCATTTTTTGGTAATGTTCAAATGCCATATCATAGTCTCCCAACTCGACTGCGGCATCACCGATGATTCCATGGGCAGCGGTATTCCCCGGCTCTAGAGCGAGGGCTTTTTCTGCCCAGAGCCTGCTGAGGTCGAATTGATGGCGGCCTCCATGCACCCAGGCCAGGCCCGCCATAGCGCCGGTATGCGAAGGCTGGAGGTGCAGCGCGTACTGGTATGCCGTTTCGGCGTGGCTGTAATAATAAGAGGGATCTGCCACTTCTCGTTGTCCCTGGGCAATTGCATCCCCCAAGGTTACCCATGATTCAGCAGATTGGGGGAGATTGCGTGCTTTTTCAGCGGCGGCAGCTATGGTTTTTCCATACAACGTATCCGAGGCGGACTTTGGCAGCGCTTCGAGCAATTGGGAAATGGCCGGTGCCGTTGAGCTGGCGTTGAGTCCGGTTGAAGGTAGCGGGAGAAGAGACGCTGGACGACTGGCAAGGAAAATGAGAATGAGCGACAGTCCCGCAATCAGCAGAATAGCATTCAGCCCGTTGCGCCAACCAGGAGTGGCGGAGGAATTTGAAGAAGGAGGATTCATGGACGTCAAAGGGGAAATAGAAAGCGCCGGCGCGTTGCAGGGGGGGAACAACAGCGCCGGCGCCAGCGAGGCCGCCGAAGCGGCGGCGGTTAGAAGCCGACCGTGGTGCCCAACTGATCTTTCGAATTCCGCGTGCCGGCGTTGGGAGTGCCAGCGTAGGGGAAGGTGACGTTGTAGGTCTGGTCATTGGCGGCCATGTTGTCGCCCACCACCGTAATCGTGGCGAAGGTCGGACCACTGGCGACAGCCGTCAAAGCGATGTCGATAACATCATCTCCAAAGCGACGGCCATTTGGCCAACCCGCCGGAATCTGCGCACCAGCACCGTTGGCAATGGTATCCCCACCGATGAAGCTGAGACGGTTGAATCCGGTTTCCCCAGGAACCTTGGTAGCTCCGGTGGTGGTATTCACCCGGATCACGTCAGGGATAAAAACCGCATTGAGATCAGCGCGGCCAGTTCTGAATTGTTCGCATACTGGGAAAAAAGCGCCGCATCCTGGGTAGGGGAACTGCGGTTATACAAATCCTTCCCTGCGGCAGCGACGAGGGCTTCGTTGAAAAGCGGATTACCCAGACGGTTGACCTGCACCCACGGACCATTTGACGCGTCCGAGGAGGTGGCGGAGCGCAGAGTGACCCGGGGCCGGCTCACGGAGGCATAAACACCGACTCCTGTACTGGAAGGCTGGAGCGCTCCGGTGTAAGTGAAAGTCTGAGTGAGTTTTGTCAACGGAATTACAATGCCGTAATGCAGCACGTTATAGCCTTTGAAACCATCTATCCCTCCGCCATCCTGCCCGAACTCAGCAGAAGTGTTGTTGGCATTATCCTTGATGCGGATATTGAGCAGGTCGAAGATGCCGGGGGTATCCCCGTAAAATCCATCTTCACGCGGTCCGGCGAAGGTGGTGTAATGACCCATGGCACCAGCCACGGGCGGTGTACCTGCCGGGAGATCGTAGGTGGTCTGGCGGGTATAGTTGTCCAAGGCCGCCCGGTTGAGGGCTCCTGATTTGGCTCGGCCAGTGGTAAGGTCGTTGTAGTCCGGAGTAACGTTCAATCCGACGTTGGGCGGCGGCACCAACAGAGAGGCCCCTCCCGTATTCAGATTTGTGCCCGGGCCATTTCCTACAAACTTGGTGATGGTGTAGCTTTGGGTGAAGTTTTGACGGTTGTCCCCCACCGTGACGATCGGTCCCACTTCCGTGCCGAGACCATAACGGAGAATGGTGTTGGGGTTTTTATAAGTCGAGGGGCCATTCACCGGATCGACCGGGGAAAAGCGGAAATCGTAACGCTCTGATTCGGCACCGGACACGGGATTGGTGATATGAATGCTGTAGCGGGCATCCGGGGAAAATGCTTCGTACTGCGCGCCATCTCCGGGTTCGGAGAATGGACGTACGCTGACTTCCACCACCAAAGCCTTCTCACCGCTGGGGCGGGTGCGGATGAAGGCATAAACATCCGTCAGGTTGGCTTGCGGATCGAGTTTGATGAGAGGCGCATCACTGTGGCTGGAGGCCATCACTGAGTTCACCGGGAGCAGCGTCGAGGCCGCGACGGCCACGAGGGAGATCATTGTCAGGAGACAGGGGGGAGTAGTGGTTTTCATTGGATTTTTGGTTGGATTTTTGGTTGGTTGTTGGGAGAGAAGAAATTTACAAAATCAAGCCCGGCGGCGGCGGAGCATGGCCAGCGGAGCCAGCAGGCCGAGTATCAGCACCGAAGGTTCAGGCACCGGCGCGGCGGTAAATCCCGTATAGTCCTGACTGATATCGGAGGCGATAAATGGGCTCTGGGCGGGAGCTACCGGACTCGTGAAACTGAATCCGGAGACGGTGCTGTTCGGGGCGAAGGTCTGCATGGTGAAATCATCGTCATCCCAGACGAAATTGACCCGGGCCCCCACGGTATCGTAAGTCAGCTTGAAACCGGTGGGCGCCGTGATACCCATGAGCGCCGCAGCAGGACTTACAGGGAAAGTGACTTGGATGATCTCTTCCATGCTGTCTGAGTTCATGACGGAGTAATTGTAAGTATAGCGGTTGGTACCGGCATTGAAGGAACTGAGTCCAGTGACGGTAACGGCGGCGGGAGCAGCCATCGGAAGAGCGGCGAGGGCAAATCCCAGGAATGCACGGCGTGGAGAAGTGAGAGATCGTTTCATAGAAGGAGTATCAGATTGGATGAGGAGGAACCTCGCGGGTCCTACGGGGACCTCCTGCGGCTGGATGCATGGTTTGCCAATTTTTTCAAAGAATGGCCAAGACAGCGGTCAGGCAGGCCAAATAATGGCTGAATGTCCGCCCATGGTGCAGCATAAGATCCCCACCCTCCATTCGGGCTGCCCGCGTGATTCCACAGCCCCTTCAGGCCTGGGCAAGCCCATTATTTACTACGGGCTATGGGGGAGCGGCAGGATTCACCCCCCAATCACCACCATCTGATCCAGCGTCGGCACCTTGGCGCCCCCGGCTTTTTCCACCGTGACCGCGAACTTGTAGGCGCTTTGCACCACCCGGTCAGGTTTGAATTCGATCCGGACCTTGCCGGCCGCATCCACCTTGAAAATGCCGGCACTGACCGGGGTTTTGAGATTCGGGTCAATTACCCACAATTGATAGTCACGCCCTGCCGGCAGCGCGGGAAGGTTCTCCACCACCAGCAAACCTTCCTGACGCTCCTGACGCCAGAGGGAAACCGCGACCGCGCCGGGCTGATTCTTCAGCAGCGATCCCAGCACCGCGATGCGGGTTTTGTCAAACTGGCTGTCTTCGCGGAGTTGAACGAGTTCGGCGGCGATGGCCTCATGTTTTCCGCCCAACTCGGCCAGAGAGGCTTCCGCTTTGGCCAGAGAAGCCCGGGCTGTGGCAAGATCGGTCTCGTTTTGTGATTTGGCGAGGTCGCTGCTGCTCACCGCGGCGATCAAGTGTTTTTCCCGTTCCTTCAGCGAAGCTGATTCCGACCTCGCGGCCTGGGTCTCCTGTTGGGCCTTGGTGATCAACCCGCGGTTCTGGTAAAACAAAACGGCCATGGCAGCGGCCGCCGCCCAGGGAATAAAATGGAGCAGATGAATCCGGGAGGCCGGAGGTGAGGGCAAAGCCTTTACCACAGCCGCCGCCGTCTGATTGGTTTCAGCAGCAGGGCGTTCCCCCGGAGCGACCGCCGGAGCTTTCATGAACTCTGTCAGGAGCCAGTCCCTCAGTTCCGCGGGCGGAGCGACCTGGGGAGCGCTGCTGGCCAAGACCAAGGCGGCTTCCTGCAGGGCGTGCACCTCCTTTTGCAGTTCCGGTTGTTCGCGCAAAGCCTGTTCAAATGCCACCAGGCCGTCCCCGGTCAGCAGACCGAGCACGTAAAGGTGGGCAGATTCGAGCAGTGATTCGTTCATGGGGTCAAGAGTCCATCAAGGGATTCCCTGAGCTTCAGCAGACCGCGCCGGATGCGGGCCTTTACCGTGCCGAGGGGTTGAGCGAGGGTGTCGGAAATTTCCTGTTGGGTCAGCCCGCCAAAATAAGCCATTTCCAAAGCCTGCCTTTGGTCCGAAGGCAGTTGGGCGACGGCCCCACGCAGAATTTCGACTTCATCGGAGTAGGCTGCCGGAGCATTGGAAGGGCTGGGCGAAAAATCCACCAGGTCGGTTTCGAGCCTGACATTTTCTGCATAGTTCCGGTCCCGTTTGATGGCGCGCAGCCGGTCGATGGAACGATTCCGTGCCATGGTGGCCAACCAAGCCACCGGCCTGCCGAGGGCGGCGTCGAAGTGGATTGCTTTCTGGTGAAGGGTAAGGAAAACGTGCTGAAGCACATCCCGCGCCTCTTCGGGGTCGCTAAGGATTTTCAGGGCAACGGAGTAGAGTAAAGTGGAATGGCGGTCATACATCAGGGTAAACGCTGCCGGGTCACGATGAGCCACGCGACGCACTAATTCGGCGTCGTCAGGTTCAGCGGCAGACGGGATCAAGGGAAGCGGGTGATAAGTGAAGCCTATTCAGGGAATTGGTCCCTTAACAGGATTGCTCCTGCTATTCCAGCGCAAAAGTCCGCTCCTTGGATGCCGGAAAGATAAAATTAATGGGAAATCCTCTGAAGCACCGGCCGGCCAGGGTCCCGTGGGCAGTCCACTGCCAAGCCCCGGTTCCCGCTTTCCCTCGGGAAAAACCGGTCCCTTCATAGGGCATGCGGAATCTCTGGCGCTCCCTCCCGGCTATCGGCCTGCAGCTGCGGGACCAGCTTGCCCGCGTGCCGGGGATTCGTCTGCTCTGGCGGTTTATCAATGCCTTCAGCGACTCGTGGTCGGATGACCGCCTGCCCCGCCAGAGCGCCGCCATAGCCTACTTTGCGCTTTTCTCCATGGCTCCCCTGCTCTGGCTCGCCACCGTGATCATCAGTCAAGTCCTCGGCCAACAGGCAGTGACGGGGGAATTGCATAACCAACTCTCCGGATTCATGGGCACCCAGGCGGCCGCCTCGCTGGAATCGCTCGTCAGGGATGTCAGACCCTCCCGGGGGGCCAACACCACCACGGCGGCCATCATCGGGGGCGCGACTTTGATCTATGGAGCCACCGGGGTGTTTGTGGAACTCAAGGACTCACTGAATCTCATCTGGGGCCTCCGGCGCCGGGAAGGCCGAAGTGTGGTGCTCTTCCTCAAGGACCGGCTGCTGTCCTTCGCCATGGTGCTGATCAGTGGAGCCCTGCTGATGGCTTCGGTGCTGGTGTCCGGCGTCTTCGCTTTTATCAAAGGCTGGGTCTCCGCGGAAATTGCGGTGCCGGTCGAAGCCTGGTCCCTCATCACTTTTGTGGTGGCCTTCGCCATCGAGACCCTCCTGTTCGCCATCATTTTCAAAATCCTGCCCGACCTGAAGTTTCCGTGGAGGGACGTCTGGATGGGGGCGCTTGTCACCGCCATGCTGTTTGAAGCCGGGAAATTCGGACTCGGCTGGTATCTGGGCCGCACCACCACGCTCAGCGGGTTCGGGGCTGCCGGCTCGGTCGTCCTGCTCCTGATCTGGGTGTATTATTCCTCCATGATTGTGCTGACCGGGGCCGAATACATCGAAATCACCCAACGCCTGCGCGGCACCCCCCATGGCCGGAAGCCCTCCCTCGCCGAGGACGGGAAGGAGGAGGAAACCAACATCGAACGCATCGACGGGCTTTCCAGCTAGTCACCCCCGGCCGCAATCGACCTCTGATCCAAGGGGGTGTTGGAAGAGAGGACGCTTGGTGCATTCACTCAATCCATTTTTTGAATCTCCCTACGTATTCTCTGTATTGCTCATGCGACTTCATTCCTTTCGGCGGAAAGAAAGGCAGATAGCGTTCCTCCATCAGAGAGTTCAATTCGAAGGTCCCGTCAAGTTTCGTAATAAGCTCCTGCAAACCTGCAGGATAAAGCCATTCATCTTCCGTAAAATTAAATTCCTTGATCGTGTTTTTCAGGTGCCTGTGCGTAGCCATGATCGCCTTGTTCTCGGTTCTTGAGACCCCGGTTTTATCAATATAGACCCAATAGCTGAAAACTCTCGTCATTATAAGCTTTTGCAGAGAATCCTTGGAGTGGCCAAGTGCTGCCTTTTTGTAGGCCGAGTGAGCGAAGATGACCTCATGCAGCACATGGTCTGATAAAACAAACTCAGCGCTCCACACCTCCTCTTTTGTTGGTTCCGAGGACAGAGCCCTCCCTGAACAATTCAGCACCATGACGCAAATCAGAAGATGGCAGATTTTCATAAACTGCATATATGCAAGTGATCGGGCTTTCCGACAACCGCCTATCGGTACAACGCAGTGACCGGTTCCCGGGTCAGGATGTTGTATTGACGGATGGCGGTGTCCCACCAGGCGGAGAGGCCATCGCCGGAGCCGGACCACAGATCGTAGTGGAGGCGGAGCATGACATCGGGGTCATACATCACCGCACTGAGTTCGCGTTTATTGAGGGCATCGGGGCCGTCTTTCACGAGGCGGCGGCGCAGCGCATCGAGATAGTCGCGGCTCTCCGGAGTGACCCGTTGTCGCTGGCGGAGCAGGCTGACGTGCAGGGCGTTGACGTAGGGATCGAGCAGGGACTGGAGCAGTCCATAGTTTTTCGCCAATTGCGGGATCGGGGCTTCCCGGACGTGGGCCCGCTGGAGGTTGTCCTGAAGCTGGCTGAGCACCCGCGGGGGATGCAGTTCCTCCTTGGTGGCGAACAGGCCCCGGCTTTTGCCGCTGCGGGTGCCGGCGGTGAAAATGCTGAAGGGGATGGCGAGGGCGATGCCGAAGAGGACGGGACTGATCCACAGAAAGAAAGTAGGGTTGATCCAGAGGGCGAAGGCGGCCCAGATCAGAGCGAAAGCACTGACCCCGGCAAAGGTCAGGATACTTTCCTCCCAGTCCACCGCGTCGTCACCGGAGCGGCGCTGGCTGGCCCATTTCACCCCCCGCCCCAGCACGGTGAAGATGACAAATTTGCTGTGAAACAACATCAGAATGGGAGCGAGGATGGAGAAGAACACGGTATCGCTGACACAGGACCAGAAGACCGCTTTTTTACTGTGAAAGTCCTTCGCGATATCCTTCCGGGTAAGTTGGCGGAAGAGGATCAGGCCCTTCGGCACAAAAAGAAGACCGATGGTGATGACCAGCAATAACAAGCCAGCCTTCTGCCCGGCGGCCACGGTGGATCCAGGGTGGTGGCGGTCCA
>JAYUWQ010001083.1:0-2466 GCA_043753485.1 bacterium | reverse complement strand
CCCGATTTTGGTGATGGTTTTGATCATGGTTAAACTATGTTTTACGTCAATAAGGTTGTCAAGACTGCCGGACGCGATTGCAAATCCCGCGCTTTCCTGTCCTGATGACGCCCCGAAAATGAAAGCAGTCTCCCTTTACGACACCACCTTGCGCGATGGCACGCAGGGCACTGGCATCAGTTTTACCGTCGCCGACAAACTCCGCGTAGCGGAAAAACTCGATAGTTTCGGGATTGATTACATTGAGGGCGGCTGGCCAGGTTCCAATCCCCGGGACGTGGAATTTTTCGCTGAAGCCGCCAAACGTTCGTGGAAACATGCCAAGCTCTGCGCCTTCGGCATGACCCGGCGGGGGAACAGCAAAGTTGAAGAAGACGCCCAGGTGCAACTGCTCCTCGACGCCAATACCCCGGTCATCACCATCGTGGGCAAGACCTGGCCGCTCCACGTCACCGAGGTTTTCCGCGTCAGCCTGGAGGAAAATCTGGCCATGATCGCCGACACCGTGCGCTTCCTGAAGTCCCATGGGCGCGAAGTCTTTTACGATGCCGAGCACTTCTTCGACAGTTACAAGGAAGACCCTGACTACTCCCTCGCCACCATCAAAACCGCCCGGGACGCCGGAGCCGACCTCATTGTCCTCTGCGAAACCAACGGCGGGGCCTTGCCCGACTTTATCGCCGAAGTCACTGCGGCTGCGGTGGCGCATCTCGGCTGCGGGGTGGGCATCCATACCCACAACGACGGCGGCACCGGAGTCGCCAACGCCTTGGCAGCGATCCACGCGGGAGCCATCCAGGTGCAGGGCACCATCAATGGTTATGGCGAACGGGTGGGGAACTGCAACCTCACCACCATCATCCCCAACCTTCAGCTCAAGATGGGGATCGAGGTCGTGCCGGACCTCACCCGCCTCAGCGAAATCTCCCATTTCATCGATGAACTGGCCAACGTGACCCCGGACCTGCGCGCCCCTTATGTGGGCCGTGCCGCTTTCACCCACAAAGGCGGACTCCATGTGCACGCCGTGCAAAAACTGGCCCGCACCTACGAACACGTCAGCCCTGCCCTCGTCGGCAATCAGCAGGTCATCGTGCTCAGCGACATGTCAGGGCAGAGTAACATCCTGATGAAGGCTGCAGGCATGGGTCTCTCCATCGAAAAGGGCGGGCCGGTGGTCCGCGATTTGTTGGAGCAGCTCAAGACGCTCGAAAAGGAAGGTTACGAATTTGAAGCTGCGGACGCCTCTTTTGAACTCCTGATCAGGCGCACCCTCGGACAAACCACCCCGCTGTTTGATCATGTGGAATTCGAGTGCGTGTTCCGCCGGGATACCTTGCGCGGTTATGAAAACTGCCTCGCCACGGTAAAGCTGCATCACGGGGAGGAAACCATCCTGACCGTCGCGGAAGGAGGAGGCCCGGTGAACGCGCTGGACAGCGCTTTGCGCAAAGCGCTGATCGCCCGCCATCCGGAAATCGCCCAGGTGCAGCTCACCGATTACAAGGTCCGCATCATCGACGGTCACAGCGGTACCGCCGCCCGCACCCGCGTCCTGATCGATTCCACCGACGGCACCCGCGACTGGTCCACCGTCGGCGTCTCCGGCAACATCATCGACGCCTCCTGGCGCGCCCTCGTGGACAGCATCGAGTTCTTCCTCCTCCGGGGAGCACACGCGCCCCGCGTGTAATTTCCGGCGCCCCCGCCGGAAATGTTAAAACAATCCCGGCGCAGCCGCACTTCAACCAGGCTGCACGACCCGCAAGTCCGCACCCACCGCGAATTTTAAAGTGCGGCTGCGCCGGAACGTTTCAAGTTTTCCGCGGGGGCGCGTAAAACGACACGCGGGGCGCGTGTCCTCCCCCTAGCAGCAGTGCGCCCGCCCCTCGTGCTCCTTCCCGTCATGGCACGCCGGGCACACCCCGAAGAATTCCAGCTCATGGTAAACGTGATGATACCCAGACTGCTTTTCCAACTTCCGCTCCAGGGTGCGCACGGGGCACTCGATATCGATTTCCGCAATCTTTCCGCACCCCGTGCAGACCAAATAATCGTGATGCAGCCCGTGCTGCACCAGGATAAAATAAGTCGCCCGGTCATGGAGCCCCAGCCGCCGCACCACCCCGTGTTCCTCCAGCTTCATCAGGAGCCGGTAAACCGTGGCGGGATCGCACTGCCCTGACAAACTCTTCGTCGCCGTCAGATCTGCAATCGTCATCGGCCGCCCATGCTTCGCCATCTCCGTAATCAGCAGGTCCAGCGCCTTCGTCCGCCGCAGCCCCCGGCCCCGCAGCCGCTCCACCACACTCGCCACCAAAGTTTCGATTTCCGCCGTTTTCATCATCGTAAGAATACGCCGGAAGACTCCTTCCCGCGCAATCGCACAAAAACGTTGCGCCGCCAGCGCTAAACCCTGACCATGCCGCACCGCCATGAAACTCCTCCCCACCCTGCTGCTGCTCT
>JAYUWQ010001082.1:0-2467 GCA_043753485.1 bacterium | reverse complement strand
AGCCTTCCTGGATGCCGCGTGTGCCGCTGATCCGGCACTGCGTGCGGAGGTGGGAGGTCTGCTGCGGGATTATGAAAAGGCGGGCCGTTTTCTGGAGGGGAATGCCACCATTTTCACTGGCGTGAAGGAGGAGTTTGCCCGCCTCCAGCCTGAGGCGGCAGGAGACCGGATTGGCCCCTACAAGCTGTTGCAACAGATCGGGGAAGGGGGCTTTGGGGTGGTCTGGATGGCGGAACAGGAGCAGCCAGTGCGGCGGCGGGTCGCGCTCAAGATTATCAAACCAGGCATGGATACCAAGGAGGTGGTGGCCCGCTTTGAACAGGAACGTCAGGCGCTGGCGGTGATGCAGCACCCCAATATCGCCACTGTGCTCGACGCCGGCGTCACCCAGTTTGGCCGGCCTTATTTTGTGATGGAGCTGGTGCGGGGGATCAAAATCACCCAGTATTGCGATGAGGCCCGGCTCAGCAACGACGGGAGACTGCAACTCTTCATCGCCGTCTGCCACGCGGTACAGCACGCCCATCAAAAAGGCATCATCCACCGCGATCTCAAGCCGTCGAACATCCTCGTCACCCTGCACGATGGCGTGCCCGTGCCCAAGGTGATCGACTTCGGGGTGGCCAAGGCGATCCAGCAGCAGCGGCTGAGCGACTTCACCGTTTTTACCCGCTTTGAACAGATGATCGGCACGCCGCTCTACATGTCCCCGGAGCAGGCGGAAATGAGCGGACTGGACATCGACACCCGCAGCGACATCTATTCACTGGGGGTGCTGCTCTATGAGCTGCTCACCGGCCGGACGCCCTTCGATCCCGGGGAGCTGTTGAAGCAGGGTCTTGACGAAATCCGACGGGTGATCCGGGAAGACGAACCCCAAAAGCCCTCTACATTTGTCAGCTCGCTGGCACTGGATCTGCGCAACACCCTCGCGCAGCACCGGCAATTGGATCATGCCAAATTCATCAGCCAAATCCGGGGAGATCTTGATTGGATCGTGATGAAGGCCTTGGAGAAGGACCGCAACCGGCGCTATGGCACTGCCAATGGTTTCGCCCAGGATATTCAGCGGCATCTCCAGAATGAACCGGTCGAAGCCCGCCCCGCCACCCAATTCTACCGCTTCCGTCGCTTCGCCAAACGCAACAAAACCGCCTTTGCGGCTGGCTCTGGTATCGCCGCTGCCCTTGTGCTCGGGCTGGCAGCCTCCACTTGGATGTTTGTTAAGGAAAAACAGGCCCGTCAACGCGCGGTATCCGCAGAACAGCAGCAAGTAAAGCTGCGTGAGGCCGCTGAAGATCAGGAGAGAAAAGCTACCGCGGAGGCCCATAAAAGCAGCCAAGTCGCGCGATTCCTTACCGACATGCTGCGGGGCGTGGGTCCATCCGTGGCGCTGGGCCGCGACATGAAAACGTGGCTCGATAAGACGGCTGAACGGGTCAATCAGGACTTGGGAGATCAACCGGAAGTCCAAGCGGAGCTGCTTTACACCATGGGTGAAGTTTTCGAAGAATTAACGGCCCGGACGGAAGCAAAGAAGATGTTTTCGAAGGCACTGTCGATAAGAGAAAAGATCTTCGGCGGGGAACATCCTTTGGTGGGAAAAACGATGGCTCGCTTTTCTGCCTACATTCCGGTCCCGGAGGGCGAGACCATGCGCCGCATGGCGTTGACCATGCAAATCAAGTCCTTGGGCGAAGAACATCCTGAGGTAGCCACTACACTCCAGGACTTAGCGTTTACCTTGAACTCCGCAGGAAAGTATCTGGAAGGAGAGGCCATGGCCCGCCGGTCATTGGAGATGAAAAAAAAGCTTTTTGGAAATGATAGCGTGGCGGTGGCAGATTCCCTCTTAACCTTGGCTCAGGGCTTGGAGGCGCAGGGCAGAGCCTCGGAATCTGAGACGATGCATAGGGAGCAGTTGGCAATATACCGCAAGTTCCTGAGCCCGGAACATCCCAAAATCTTAAACTCATTAATGAATTTAAGCTTTTCGCTGCGTGTCCAGAAAAAATGGGCAGACGCGTCGGTCTGTGTCCAAGAAGCACTGGATATAGCGGAAAAACTTTTTGGAGATACCCATCTGGGAAATTTCGGCATTCTTGGTAAATTGGTGGAATTGCATCTGGAGGAAGGTAACTTTCCGGAGGCTGAAAAATGGGTGCGCAAGGGGTTGGAAGTTAGGGTAAAGCTATCAGGGAAGGAAGATCCGGATGTCGCAGATTGGACCCGGAATCTAGCAATGGTCCTAACGAAGAACGGGAAACTGGAGGAGGCGGAGACTCAATACGGAAAGGCTGAGAAGATTTATCGCGCAGACATCGCTGAAAAAAAGAAACTGCCGGGATCAGGTTTACTGGAGGCTGTTGCTCCAATCCACAAACTGTCAGATTTTTTCACAGGCATCCCACAGGTTAGTTATAAAGAAGGGGTCCGGAGGCGATGAAATTGGGTGGCGGGGCGGGGA
>JAYUWQ010001081.1:0-6129 GCA_043753485.1 bacterium | reverse complement strand
TTCCGCACTTGCGGTTATATCCACGAGAATCAACTCGTCCACCTCCCGGGTATTATACACTTTGATCGCCGGCATTACCGTCCCTACTCTCCGCCATGAATCAAAACCCACACCTTTGACCAGTCCGTGATTCTTCCACAGCAGGGTCGGAATCACTCTTACTTTAAGCATTGATTTCTTTAAGCATAAAATTTCGGATCAGGGCAAATCCGGGACGTGAGCTTTTCTCCGGATGAAACTGGGTGCCGAACACATTCCCCCTGTTCACCACCGACGTGAATTGTCCGGCATAGGGCGTGGTGGCAACTATTGCATCTCCGGCATCGGCAAAATGGAAACTGTGCACAAAATAAAAATCGGTGCCGGAGGCAATCCCGTTAAATAATGAAATGGAGGCCTGATGCTGAACCTCATTCCAGCCAACATGGGGAACGCGCTCCAGCCGGTCAGTTGGTTGAAGTTTCCTCACATGTCCTTTCACAAGTCCCAGTCCGGGGGTGGCGCCCCCCTCACAACCCGTTTCCGCCAAAAGCTGCATCCCGAGGCAAATACCCAGCAGTGAAACGCCTGAATCCTTGAGGCAAGCAGGAAGAGCCTCCGCCCAGCCCCTATCGGTAAGATTTCTCATCCCATCGGCGAAAGAACCTACGCCGGGCAGAACCAATCGCATTTCGCCATCAAGCTCATCGGGTTTCCCGCACACCCGCACACTGGCCCCGCATTCCTCAAACGCTCGACGCACAGAGCCCAGATTGCTCATTCCATAGTCAATAATGGCGACCTTCATTTCTTCAGCTTTCGTTGTCGTAGTTGACCTTGGTAAGGTTGTTCAAGGCATCCTTCACCAGATTCCCATGGGCATCCCTCAAAAATAGCTTCTTGTTCGTGAAACGGTCGCAAATTTTAATGAATTCCTCGACAGTAATTCCGAGCGGTTCCAAGATCTTTTCGAGTGATTTTCCCAGATAGGTCCACGGAAACTTTCCATCATGCCGCTTCACAAGGTCAATGGCGTCCATGCGGTTGATGCGTCCGCGACGGACATGGAGGCAGGCGATATCCGTGGCCCGACCAAACCCGAACTTGAGGAATTTGAAGTAGTCGTGAATTCCCGTTTGATGATTGTCAAGGTTCTCGTAATTCACTATGGAACCCTCCACCAGCCCGTTGTGCACTTCGAATCCATACGCCTGGGCAAGCAGGGCGTTGGAATATCCATCCCAAGGCAGGTAATAACCCAGAAAAAGTCCAGTCACGCCCACTCGGCGCAGTTCCTCATCTGATGGGTATTGATATGGAATCAGTTCGCGTTCCTTTATCCCATCCAATCCGACCAAATCACTGACACGAAGTCCCAGCAATCCCCCAAACTCCTCCAGCCAGCGGCGATCCAATACCGGATTGTGGGCGGCTGTCGCCGGTCCCCCATATTCGTTTTGGGAATTCTCCCCCCAGATAATCAAGGGAACATTATACTGCACCGCCGCTCTGACAGGTATGGTGAATATTCCCGCGTGCTCCGGCCAGGAGATATCGCCGACCTGTTGCAGCCCAACACGGTTCAGTTTGGCCCGCACAAGTGGATTGGGCGAAAACTCCACATAATCCACTCCAAGTTGTTTTATGTTTTGGATGTTGCGGCGTCCGATAGGAGCAAGGTCGCACGTGGTCGCCGTGACACACAGGGGATTAAGTCCCATTTGGAGCACCCGAAGCACCTGATAAGTACTGTCTTTTCCGCCGCTTACAGGTACGATACAATCCCAATTGCATCCATTGGATGCGCGGTATTTTGCCAGCAATTGATTCAACTCGATGCGGCGGACTTCCCAGTCAACCTCTTTGCGGGCTTCGTAACTTCGGCAAGCGTTGCAAACTCCTTCGGAGTCCAGCTGGAGGTCCGGCTTCGAATCCGGCATCACACAATTCCTGCAATAATTCAGCATAGTTTGTAAGCTTCTTTAAGTTGTCGGGGATTCAGGCGGTTTTCTCCATCAGAAACCACGTGATATCATCCAAAGGGAATGCTGGATCCCGGTGGTAACAGAATCCGTAATCAACAAGTTTAAGTCCCGGATGACGATCCATCAACTCGCCCGCGAAATCCCTTTTGAACAATCGCTCCGCGTGTCCTCGGTATGGCAATGCCACCGGGGTGGGATTATAATATTCCGCAAAGCAAATATAACGTTGTGATGACGCATGCGCCAAATCGTAAACATCATTGAGCCTGTCGGGATTAATATGAATCAGCACTCCTTTGATGAGGACGAGGTCAAACCTCCGATCAGGCTGGAAGTCCAGAATGCTTTCATGATACACTTTAATGTCACCCAGAGCTTTTAACTCGTCGACAGCATCGGCGTTGATCTCGACAGCGGAAAGGCTGGCCTCCGGAAGCAATTGTCTAATGGCCTGAATATTCATGCCGATGTTGGCTCCCAGCTCAATGACAGACCCAACATTGGCTGTCCGGGCGAATATACGGGAAAACATTGCCAGGTTTCCCGCGACAATCTGGCCGCCCCTGTTGCGTGCTGTGTATTCTGAGCCGAATTCTCCATTCCAGAAAGCTTCCTGCTCGGTGTTAAAGGATTTGTTCATATCGTTTATTTGGATGAAATTGAGCATTATGGCAATTTCTCACGCCTTAAATGGTCTTTTGTTTGACATCTGAATTGATGTTTGAAATTTCAGGATGCCTCTCCAGCAGGGAAAGGATTACACTTGTTGACCACGGGCCGGCACCGCATTCCCGCTCCAGTGTGATGTGAAGTGTTTCCATGAACATCCAATCCTCGGCCGTGTCCAGGGTCCATCGGTGTTTTGAATTATCCTGTTCACCTTCAAATGAATACAGCCGAAAACGCCCAGCCAGCTGATAGAAATACGGTGTCACATGCTCCCGTTCGTAACCCTCACCCGTCATCTCAAAAGCAATCCTCAGGGCCGCCATCGAGAAAATTTCAATATCCAAGCCCCGCGGATAGGTGCGGCGCTGTGTGTTGCTCAGATAGTCGACGCGGGGCACTGGCGAGTTCAGCGAAACAAACCTTTTTATCATCGCCTCGAGCAAAAGCCCATCAAAGAGAGGACAGTCCGCCGTGATCCTGACAATGGTGTCAGCCTCCGCCGCGACGGCCGCCTGATAAAATCTCGCAAGGACATCTGTTTCGCTTCCTCTGAAAGTGGTGAGGATATTGCGCTCACACTCGGCAATTATGGGATTATCTTTTTGATCAGTGGAGGTCGCAACCACTATTTCATTGAGACTTTCCGCCCTCTTGGCGCTTCTTGCGATTCCTGCCAGAACCGTCTCACCCCCCAAACGCCTCAACACCTTCCCGGGAAGCCTTGACGAATTCATCCGCGCTTGGATAATCGCAACAATTTTCATGATGAGGTGAGCAGTTTCAGACTGAGAGGGGTGCCGGCATCGATGTCCATGGCAACGGTTCTGCCAATGACCTCATGGAAATATCGTGGATGCAGGCCTTGACCGGGACGAATGATTTTGATATTGCCAGTGGTGAGTGTGCTGCCCGCACGCAGGTCCTGGGTGATAAAAATGGAGCGCCGGAAAGCGAGGCTTTTTATTTCATTGGCGGTGGGTTCATAGGTCACCTTGCCAATTGCGGAGGAGGCGGTGCGGACGGCGGTCACCATTTGTCGGAACTCCTCAGGCTCCAGAGAGAACGCACTGTCAGGACCGGATTCGAGGCGGGAACGGCACAGGTGCTTTTCTATCACGATGGCTCCTATCGAGACTGCCACCAGCGGCGCGACAAAACCCATGGTGTGATCAGACAATCCCGCCTTTACACCAAAAGCCTGTGCCATATGGGGTATTCTGGCAAGGTTCGCCTCCTCCGCCGGAGCAGGATAGGAACTGGTGCACTTCAACAAACAGATTTCAGGGCAACCCGCCGATTTCAGAACAGCCACAGATTCGGCTATCTCAGCAAAAGTGGCCATGCCGGTGGAAAGGATCACCGGGCGCTTGGTTTCCCCTATCTTTTTCAGCAAGGGAAGATGATTGAGTTCAAATGAGGCCACTTTGGTGCAAGGCGGGTTGAACTGCTCCAGGAAATCGACCGCCGTCTCATCGAAGGGTGTTGAAAAACAATCCAATCCGCACTTTTCAGCCTCAGCAAATATTTCCCCGTGCCATTCCCATGGAGTGTATGCTTTGCTGTAAAGTTTGTGAAGGGTGGTGCCATCCCAAAGAGTGCCGCCACCGATTTGGAACCATTGGCTGTCGCAGTCAATGGTCAGTGTGTCGGCCGTATAGGTTTGTATTTTAACGGCATCGGCCCCGGCTTCAGCCGCGAGCCGCACCAACTCCAAAGCGGCGGGCAGCGAACCATTGTGATTTGCCGACAGTTCCGCAATTATATAAACTGGATGCCCTTTTCTTGATTTCATGCGGATCTGGTCTGCAACCGCCACGTGGTGCGGTCACCTCTGGTTTCTGTTTGTTGAAATCCCAGGCTTTGGAAGAGACGCAGGGAATCCTTATTCTCCGGTTTTATCACGGCACGGAATGTTTTTTCACCCTCGTCACCCAGTATGCCGACAAACTTTTCAATGGCGCGGCGGGCCAGCCCCTTCCCCCGTGCCTCGGGAAGTAAAGAGACACCCAGTTCCCACTCGTCTTCGACGAAATCTGCTCTCACTACTCCGGCTGGGCCAAACGCCGGTCTCTCAATGATGGAAATAGCATGGTGCGGCGATTTCAACCGGTTCGTAAACCAAGTGAAATGTTCCTGACGGGAAATACTCCGGCAACTGAATCCGGAACCGCGCACAGTGGGTTCGTTGGCTAGCGCCAGAGTAAACCAGGCGTCGGCCAAACGCGCCGGCCGCAAGGCCCATTCCCTCTCCGCCAGGACATTTGCTACCCGCCAGGCTCCCATGCCATCGACGGGCGGTGGCGGGAGTTCAGTTGCCGTTTTCAGCCAGTCCTCAAGCCCGTCGGACAATTGATCGAGTGTTAAATCCTCCAAAGGTCCGGCGCATCGGGCGAGACCTCGGCTGGAGAGGTCGCTAGCGACTTCAACCTGGTTGTCCGCAAGGGTAATAGTAAAAGCCGACAATCCGAAATACAGCCACTCATAACAAGTGGTGCCGCAGCCGCAAATGACCGCATCCGCGGCTGTGTAAACTGCACCCATATCCGCGACATCGGACTCAACCACACATCGATGGCGGGACCCTGCGGCGGCTGTCTCGACCTGGTCCCGGTGCGGATTCACCGCTCCTATCAGAACAAGAACATCCAGCTTCCGGTCAGTGATTCCCTCAAGGGCTAAAAGCACAGCCGTGGTTGCATTCTTGGCATCGGCCCCTCCCATGCTCACCAGCACTTTCTGAATTGCAAACTGTCTATCGAGACGCGGCTCCCGTGCTGCCAGCTCCCGCCGCAGCAGGGCAAAGCGAGATCCCCCCAAAAGGCGGGCTCTTCCTTCCATTTTTTTGCTGTCTCCATGCAGATTTTGGTTCAGCACGTAGTCACAATTCCAAGTCTTGCAATGACCGTAATCATCAGTCCAGAGAACTTTGGAAGCCATACCATCGAGAAGATTCTGATAGGATTCCTTGAACTCATATCCATCCACTGCCACCACCGCCGCTCCGTAGAATTCCGCGGTTTCCTTGAGAATGGCCGCATCCCGTGCTTCGGACATCGATTCCCCATCTAGAAATTTCACCTCGACAGCGGCCTCGCGAACCCTCCGCACCAACCCCGGTGGACAATCGGCCCTGGTCACCAAAATCGATTGTCCACCCTCATCCTCCCAAGCATGGCTCAAAGCGATCATGCGCATGATATGCCCCGTGCCCATCTCGCGCGATGCGTCCGCCCTGATGACAAGAGGCTTCAGCATACCCTTCTGGTTGCCAGTTGAAGAACGGCTTCAATGACTGTTTTTACATCCCGATCGGTCATGCCTGGATAGAGAGGCAGGCTCAGAGCTCCCGCATACAAAGTCTCCGCACGGGGGCAATACCCGGGTTTATAGCCGTAGGTCCGGCGATACCATGGCTGAAGATAAACCGGTATATACAGGACCTGAGAGCCCACTCCCTTGTCACGCAGTTCCGCCATGACCTCGGTGCGGGAACGAC
>JAYUWQ010001080.1:0-2467 GCA_043753485.1 bacterium | reverse complement strand
GAGACAAAACCACTGCAGTCGATTCCCACCGCTTCCCGGCTGACCCCATCGTAGAGCAGGCGGCGCTTTTCGTCGGTATAGACATCCCCGGCCGCCAGTCCGGCGGCGAGACCCCGGTCAAATTCCTCCGGGGTGCTGAATCCGCCCCATTGATAGGGCACTCCCTGATTCATCTGCCCGGGCACCCAGTAGCCCGGCACGGCCCCCGGCTTTTGATAACCCTGATCCGGCGTATCCACCCGGATGCCCGCGCCATCCAAGCCATGCCGGACATTGGTGCTTCTGGCCGTCCAGGAATGCGAGGCATAACGCATGGCCGTACCCATCACCTGGGAACGGGTCACTTTGGACGGGGCGGCCAGGTGCCGCGCGGACGGCCCTCCGGCGCAATTGGTGAGCCCCCCGACGGCGCCCGTCAGGATCAGCAACAACAGAAAGGCGGAGCGGCGGGCGGTCATGAAAGACCGCCCTGACACCGCTCCGCCCCGGTTGCAAGGGACTGCCGCAACCTCATGGCCTGCGGCCACGGGTCCCGGCCGGATATTGGCTTAGCGCAACTGGCTGGCCTGGGCCGGGCTGAGCACGGCCTGAGGAGTGGCATCGGCCTTGAGTTCCCCGAGGGCATACTGGATACCGGCCAAGTAATGTTCCATCACCACCGGATTCATGTAGATCTCGTCGTTGTGGCCGAGGGAGCAGTAAAAAACGCGGCCTTTGCCCCAGGTGTCCACCCACGCGATGGGATAGAGACTGCGCAGGTCATCGGTGTCCTTGGCCATGTCCGTCCCGTTGGCATCCAGTGCCAGCAACATACGGCGGTCAGCGGGATTGGCGGTGTCGTTGCGGAATTTGTAGATTTCATCCTTCAAGGTGATTCCTTCGCCTTTGAACGAGGCGTTCACCGGATGTTTCGGATCCAGATTTTTCACCCGCACCGTGTCGCCGGAATTCCAAGGATGCTTCACGAAGGCGCCACCCATCATCTCGTTGTATTCCTTCCACCCTTTGTAGGTATCGGTCGCACTGTGGATGCCCACGATGCCTTTGCCGCTGTCCACAAAAGCCAGCAGATTTGCCTTGAGGCGTTCCTCGACGGCTTTGTCGCCGGTATCGAAGACCTCGTTGGTGGTATTCAGCATGAAAATGGCGTCGAATTTCTTCAGACTGTCCGCTTCAAAAGCCGCGGGATCCTCGGTGTGCGTCACGTGGAACAAACCGGTCTTTTCACCCATCCGCTTCATCGCTTCCACGCCCACCGGAATGGAACCGTGCCGGAATCCCACCGTGCGGGTAAAAACGAGGACTTCATGCTTTTTCCCGACCGGGGCCGGAGTCTTGCCCGGCAACGAGGCATCGATTTTGGCAATTTTGTCGGGAGAGACGGTGAAGTTGGGCTCCTTTTTCTCCTGGGCAAAAGCGAAGGTGAAGGCTCCCGCAAGCGCGAGAGCCGGAAAAACGATAGGATGTAGTTTCATGGAATGGGAAAGATTGATCCGGGACCGTTTTGAAATGACAGGCCCCGCACCATTGTTTGCCTATACGAAAAGCCCCGGCCGGAGCAATCACCAATCTTTTCCTTCTCCGCGTCATCGCACGCCCACGCCGGCCGTTGCTGTTCCAAGCTTGACAGAAATCTTTCAAACTCTACTTTTCTGCCATGCAAACGACGTTGCGGATCGACGATCAACTCTATCGGGAAGCCAAGGCGGAGGCCGCCCGTGCCGGAGTCAGCCTGACCCGGTTTCTTGAGGAAGGCCTGCGCCTGCGCCTGGAGCGGAAGCAACCCGTGCCCACAACTCCCCACGCCTTCCGGATGTATGCCGGAGGGTCCCCCGATGCCCGGACTTGGGAGGAAATCCGCCGGGAAGCCGACGAGGCGGAGGAAGCCCATGACCTTGCCAAACTGGGCGTGGACGCCCGCCCTTCCTGATGGCGCTCTATCTGCCGGACGCGAATGTGCTGATCCATGCCCTGCGCAAGGGATCGAAGGAGCACGATGACTGCCGACGATGGCTGACCAATGCGGCTGCGGCGGGTGATGCCATCGGTCTCTCTGAACTGGTGGAGGCAGCTTTGCTGAGAATCCCCACGCTCCCCCGGCTGGCCCTGGTGCCGATGACGGATACGCTCGGTTTTTGGAAAGACGATTTGTGGACTTATCCCGGCACCCGCCGTCTCGCCCCGGGTCCCCGCCACGCTGTGATCTTTTCCGGTTTCATCACCAGCCAGGGGCTCTGCGGCAACGACGTCAACGATGTCTGGCTGGCCGCCCTCGCCATCGAGCACCGGGCGACCCTTGTCAGCACCGATCAGGGTTTTTCCCGTTTTCCGGGCCTGAGCTGGATCAACCCCGTCCAATCCGCCTAGTGGTTCATTCCTGTGTGGATGATGGGTAGAGGCGTTTGAGTTTGATGCGGGCGTCGGCGGTGGTGAACTGCCAGTCCGTGGAGGCGTTGGCGGCGTTGCG
>JAYUWQ010001079.1:0-2468 GCA_043753485.1 bacterium | reverse complement strand
GGGCAACCGGCGCTGGAGCAGGCGGTGCAGGCCAGATGGCTGTGGCATACCCTGATCCACGGGTGCATCCAGTCCCATCCCCTGGCGTTTTATGCGGGTGGGATCGGGGTGGTCACCCTCCTCGCCACGGTTGGATTTCTGCATCAGGCGCGGACGATGCAGGCCGGAGCAGGGGTCCACATTGGTTTTGCCCTGATTTTCCTGATCTGTGCCAGCCAACTGGCGGTGGCCCTGATGAACTGGCTGAGCACCCTGCTGGTGAAACCGCACCGGCTGCCGCGCCTGGATTTTTCGGAAGGGATCCCCGCGGATTGCCGGACCATGGTGGTGGTGCCCACCATGCTGACCCGCCCGGATGAAGTCGACCGGCTGATCGGGAGCCTGGAAATCCATCATCTTTCCAACCGGGACCCCCATCTTCACTTTGCCTTGCTGACGGATTTCTGTGACGCCTTGACCGAGGTCACCCCGCAGGACGCTCCCTTGCTGGAAAGGGCCCGGCAGGGGGTCGAAGAATTAAACCGGAAATATGCCGGGGGCAGCCCGACGCTTTTTTTCCTGTTTCACCGGCCGCGCCGCTGGAACGAAGGCGAAGGCGTCTGGATGGGCTATGAACGCAAGCGGGGCAAACTCACCGAATTCAATGATCTCCTGCGCGGCGGTTCCCGTGAGTGCTTCTGTGAGATCACCGGTGAGACCTCCATCCTCCCGGCCATCAAATATGTCATCACCCTCGACACCGATACCCAACTTCCCCGCGATGCCGCCCGCCGTCTGGCCGGCACCATGGCGCATCCCCTGAACCGCCCGGAATTCGATGCCGCCCTCGGCATTGTGTCGGAAGGATACAGCATTCTGCAGCCCCGGGTGGGCGTGAGCCTGCCCGGTTCCCGGCGCTCGTGGTTTGTCAGGATCTTTGCCGGGGATGCGGGGATCGATCCCTACACAAGGGAGGTGTCCGATGTCTACCAGGACATCTTCCAGGAGGGATCGTTCATCGGAAAAGGGATTTATGATGTGGAGGCCTTTCAACGGGCGATGCACGGGCGGTGCCCGGAAAATGCAGTGTTGAGCCATGATCTGCTGGAGGCCTGTCATGCCCGTTCCGCGCTGGTCAGTGATGTGGAATTCTACGAGGAATATCCCTCGCGCTACAACGTGGATATGGCCCGCCGCCACCGGTGGATCCGGGGCGACTGGCAGATCACCCAATGGCTCCTGCCGAGGGTGCCGGGCCCGGGCGAGCACCGCATCGCCAATCCGCTGTCGGTGTTGTCACTCTGGAAGATTTTCGACAACCTGAGGCGCAGTCTGGTTCCGATGGCTCTCATGCTGCTGGTGCTGGGCTTTTGGCTGCTGCTCCCGGAACGGGGCTATTTTGGAGTATTGCTGGTGGCGGCGATCATCATCCTGCCCGGACTGGTGACGCGTTTGATCCAGTTGGCGCGGAAGCCCACAGACCTGCCCTGGCCGATGTATCTGCGGTCCGTGGCGGCCAGCGGCAGCCGTCAACTCTGCCAGACCCTGCTCACCCTGGCCTTCCTCCCCTATGATGCCTACATCAGCGCCGATGCCATCGCGAGAACATTGCTGCGCCTGCTGGTGACCAAACAACGGCTCCTGGAATGGAAAACCTCCAGCGATGCCGAACGCACCACCCGCACCGACCTGACCGGATTTTATATCACGATGTGGATTGCTCCGGTGCTGGCTCTGGCGGCCGGAGGCTGGCTGGCGGCCGGGCCCCAGGGCTTATGGAACTGGTCCCTGCCGGTTCTGGTGCTCTGGGCGGCCGCTCCCTGGATCGCGTGGTGGATCAGTCAGCCGATTGAATCCCGGGCTTCCGATCTGACGGATGAGCAACTCCTCTTTTTAAGACGGACCGCCCGCCGGACGTGGCACTTTTTTGATACCTTCGTCACCGCGGATGAAAACTGGCTGCCGCCGGACAATTACCAGGAGGTGCCTGTCCCCGTGATCGCCTCCCGCACCTCGCCCACCAATATGGGCCTCGCCCTGCTGGCCAATCTGGCGGCCCGGGATTTTGGTTATTTGTCGGTGGGAGGTCTGATCAGACGCACCCAGGATGCCCTTGGCACGATGGAGGGGCTGGAGCGCTACCGCGGGCATTTCTACAACTGGTACAACACCCGGACCCTCGAACGCCTCTATCCGCTCTACATCTCCAGCGTGGACAGTGGCAACCTGGCCGGACACCTCCTCACTTTGGGAGCAGGGCTGCGGGGATTGGGCGAGGAAAAAATCGCCGGTCCGCAAATCCTCGCCGGCCTGCGCGACACCGCAAGGATCCTCCGCGGCCTGACCGGCAAACATCCCGTGCTGTCCCAGCTGGAAACTGTGCTGGACCGGGAGCCGGCCACCCTGCCTGCGCTGCATGACGTTTTGGAGGAAGCCATGATTCTGGCCATCCGGCTGGCCGACGACCTGGCGGACGACAACAAGGTTGA
>JAYUWQ010001078.1:0-6142 GCA_043753485.1 bacterium | reverse complement strand
GCTGTGCCGCCCAGCCATCCGCCAATCGGATGGGGTAAGGAGCGGCAGGTTTCAAATGCGGCGTCGAAATCCGCTTTGGCCCATTGTTCGGCGAAATTATTGGCAACCGCCTCCTGAGGACCTTCAGTTCCAACGTTTTTAATGATAGCTTTGATGAAGCCTGAGGGATCGGTATGCAAGGCGATGTCGGATAGCATGAGAAGTTGACCGAAATCATTGCCGGCGGCTTCAACGAGTTGGTGCATGGTTCCGTTCTGAACTTTCGCCAGATGGCTTAGCATAAGAGTGGTTTTTTTCCTGATGCCGGGGGTTTGTTTTAGCTGGGTGATGAGGTTTGGGGCGGGCTGGGGTTTGGCCGGTGCTCCGGAGCCGACGGGACGTGCGGTGCTCCCAGGAGGGGATGCGCTGGAGGATTGCGGTGCTGAATACCGCCCGAGGAAGACTCCAGTTAGCAGCGCGGTGAGGTAGGCAAGGGAAATCCAAAAGGGTTTCATTTTGCGGAGGGGGCTGGAGGTGTCCGGAGCTGATTGAGATCGGCAGGGCTGAGGCCGGGGATTTCCGACAAGGCTGCGGCGGCGCTGGTGGGGTCGGTGGTGGCCCATTTCCGGTAAGTCGTTTCCAGCCGGTTGGCGCGTGTGGCAGGATCGATGAGGGTGGTGGCCCACGCGAGGGAGGCGGCGGGGTCCAGGGTGGCGATGGTTTGGGCGAAGCGGTCCACGGCGGCCTCCCGCACCGGGCCGGGGGCTAGGGTTGGAAGCCACTCGGAGGCGGCCAGTGGCTCATGCTCGCTCCAGACGCCGACCACGCCGCGGATGGCATCGGCCGAGGCAGCGGGATCAGGAATTTGCTGGGCCCAATCGAGGGCCTTGGCGGTGGATTGTCCGGCGGAGATGGTGGCGGCTTTTTCCATCGCGGCCTGCCTGGCTGGTCCCGGTGGCCAGTCACCAAGGAGAGACAAGGTGCCGGTCAGGTCGGCTAGGGCAGCCATGTTGGTGGATAGTTCCACCTCTTTTAAGTCAACGGGGGTTTGAGCGGTCTGATGCCGGAGCGTGATTTCCTGAAGCTGCAGGGATAGGAGGTTTTGGTTGAGATCCTTTGCTGATAGAATGGCGGAGGCACGGTCGCGCCACTCGCCGGGAGGCAAGGCTTCCACCCAAGCCTGGGCTGCGGCGGGGGATTCACTCCGCCATTGGTCCAGGGTGGTTTGCAGGGCACGGTCGCGCCGCCATGAGAGCGGCGCGTTTGGGAGAATGTCCAAGGCCGATTGCCGGTCTTTGAAGGCGGGCAGGGAGCTGAATTCCGGCGGAAAAGGCGGCAACGCCTGAGCGACGATGAGGGCGGCGGCGGGATTGGCCGCAAAGAGTTCCTGGTAGGTTTTTTCGCCAAGTCCAAACTTGGCTCCTATCTCGACGTGTTTGGTAATAAAGGCGGCAGCGGCGGCGGGATCGGATGAGGCCAGATATTTAACCAATGGTCCCGCGATTTGTTCGCTGATGTTAGTCTTGATCAAGGGGGCGCCATCCGAGGCCGCGCTGAGGGCGTCTAGGATAGCAATAGCGCTGGCCGGGTGGATTTTGACAAGGTTGCCAAGATTTTCGGCCAAGTTGACAGCTTCTTCCTGGGTGAGACGGCGGTCTTTGAGCGAGGCCAGGACGCCGGGCAAGTCGGTGGTGGCCTGCTGGATGAGCGTCAGAGTTTCGAGGCGCTGGAGGAACCAAGGCGGGAGGTGGGCGGCGATTTCGTAAAGGCTTGGGCGGTCAGCGTCCAGCAGGCGGCGCAGGAGATCGTCAGGGCAGGCGGAGGCGAATGCACGCTTATCGAGCTTGCTGGCATCCATCCAATTGAAGCGTTTGGCCCATTGGATGAGTTGGGCGGGCTCTTCCTTGAAGGAGTGGAGAAATCCCGCGACTCCACGGTTTTGGATCTCCGGATTGGATTCACCTTGCAGCGCAGTCAGGGCGGCTTCGGGGTCAAGCTGGGCCCAGGATTCGAACAGGACCACAAAGAGCAGCTTTTCTTCCTGGGCTTTTACTTTGACAAAGGCCAAAGCGCCGGCCGGGTCCAGCTCGGTCCACCGCTCAATCAGCATGCGATGACGCGGGCTGTTTCCGGGACTCACGGGAGGATTGCGCTCCGGCAGGGGCAGGGCGTCCCAGAGCGCGGGCAAATCGGCGAGGGTCGCGCGCTCCAGGGTTTGCAGGAAATCCCACCAGTCGGCCAGGACCGGCTGGGTTGGGCGCGCTACGGGGGCGGCGATGGTGACAGGGACGGTCGAAGCCGGGGCCTGGCCCGGCAGGGATTCGGTGGGATCATCCTGCGTTGCCTTGGGCGGAACAGCGGGCTGGGCGATCCGGCCGACGAGGGCACCCAGCAGGAGCGTGCCGGCAAAAGCTAAGCAGTGACGCAACATATCGGGCTGAACATATCCGAAGACGGGATAGCAGGATAGCGAAATATGCTGGCACCCTGCTTTTGGTGAAAGGCAGGGTCGGGAAGGCGGGGGAGGAGGCTCCGGAAAATCCCCGCGGCTGCTGGGTTCCGCCCGGGGATGGGAAACGGTTAGCGCTTTCCGATCCGGTAGAGGCCCTTCTCCGTGCGGATGAAGAGGGCGCCGGGAGCCGGGACCGGGGTGGCGAGGGTGCGTTCGCCGTCCAGTTTGTTTTCGCCCAGCTTTTTGAAGGTGGTCCCGGTTTGGAGGAGCGTGGTGGTGCCGTATTCGTCGAGGAGATAGAGCGTGTCGCCGACCAGCAGCGGGGAGGCGGAGGTGGTGCGGGCGGTGCGTTCCTGCCAGTGGATTTTGCCGGTGAGGGCGTCGAGGCAGGACGCGATGCCATTGTCCGCCACTTGATAGAGCTCCTTGCCGTGGAGGACCTGGGAAGGGGTGTTGGGAGAACGTTTGTCCTGAGTCCACGCCACATGGGAGGAAGTGACATCGCCGCTGCCACCGGGGCGCACCGCGTAGGTGACCGGGGAGTCATAGCTGGTGGTGAAGTAGATCAGACCATTTCCCAGAGCAGGCTGGGCGATCACGGAATAACCGGTGTAGCGGATGCGCCAGAGTTCCTTGCCGTCGGCCGGCTGATAGGCGGCGACCGCGTCGCTGAAGGGGCTGATGATCTGCTTTTTCCCCTCCCACTCCAGGACGGTGGGCGTGCAGAAGGAGAACTTCTTGGTCGCGCCGCCGCCGCGCGTGGTACGCCAGGCCACGGTGCCGTCACTGGCTTTCAGGGCAGCGAGGAAAGGGCCGTCCGCGCCATCGCAGGGAAAGACCAGCAGCCCGTCCACCAGCACCGGCGAAGCCCCGCCGCCATGCACCGGCGGGTAGGCAAGGCTGCGCTGCTCCCAGAGCTTTTTCCCTGACAAATCCAGGCAGGCGGTGCCCTCATGCCCATAATGGACGTAGAGCATCCCGTCCGCCACCACCGGGGTAGGGCTGGCGTGGCTGTTCTTATTATGAATCACCGGGGTATTCGCCGATTCCGCAAAGACTTCGGTATTCCACAGCACCTTGCCGGTTTCCGGGTCGAGGCAGAGGGCCCGCAGCGAGCGGGGCCCCGCCGCATCCTGATCCGTCCCCCGGGCCACCGCAGTAGTGAGATAGAGTTTGCCTCCGCTCAGGACCGGCGACGACCAGCCCTTGCCAGGCAGGTCCACCTTCCAGGCCACGTTGTCCGTCCCGCTCCATTTCACGGGAATGTCGGCGGCCTGGACCACCGCGTTGGAGGACGGTCCGCGGAACTGCGGCCAGTCCTGGGCGGACAGGGGCAGGACGGAAATCAGGAGGAGGGAAGGTAGGAAGCGGAGCATGGGACAGGCTTATTTTTTCTTGAGAGCAGCGGTGGCCGCGGCAAAACGCTTGGCCACGGTGTTCCAGTTCACCACATTCCACCATGCGGTGATATAGTCGGGGCGCCGGTTCTGGTAGTTCAGATAGTAGGCGTGCTCCCAGACATCGAGGCCGAGCAGCGGGGTGCCGCGGTCGGTATTGGGCACGATGCCCTGCATGAGCGGGTTGTCCTGGTTGGGGGTGGAGACCACCGCGAGGGTGCCGTCTTCCTTCAAAATGAGCCACGCCCAGCCGGAACCGAAGCGCTTGGTGGCGGCTTCGTTGAACTTTTTCTTGAACTCATCCACGCTGCTGAAGGCTTTGGTGAGGGCAGCGGTCAGTTTTTCATCGGCGGGAGCCCCGCCAATCCCGGGGGTGTCCGTCACGCCCATAGATTCCCAGAAAAAGGTGTGGTTCCAGTGCCCGCCGCCGTGATTGCGCACTGGGGTCTGGATGCCTTCCGGCAGGAAAAGAATCCCGCCGATCAATTCTTCGAGGGACTTCTTCTGCAGGGCGGTCTCGGACTTCAGGGCGGTGTTGAGGCCGTTCACGTAAGCCTGATGGTGTTTGCTGTGGTGGATGTCCATCGTCAGCGCATCGATGTGGGGCAGCAGGGCGTCCTTGGCATAGGGCAGGGGAGCCAGGGTAAAGGGACCGGTGGGAGCTGCCGGAGCAGGCTGGGCCTGGGCGGACACGGCGGTGGCCAGCGCGGCGGTGGCGGAGAGGGCGATGAAGTCGCGTCGGGTAGTATGGGGAGTCATAAGGTAGGAATGGAGGAAGGTGAAAGGAGCCGCCAGCCCGTCAGGACCGGCGCGCCACCGTACAGCGGCAACGGCAGGAAGCCCAGCCTGAATTTAATACGGCGATCCCGGGGCATTCATTCGAAATGCGCGGGGCTGGCGTCACGCCTTGCACCACCACGGTGCTGGGTGGCGGGCATAACCGTTTCGGCTTCGACGGCGGCTTCAACCCCGCCTTCTTCCGCCTAAACGCCGAGGAACTGCCCTGAGCCCCGGTAGTTTCCGTTCCACCGCTCAACCGCCACCATTCCCAAGTTGGGATCTTCACGAAAAAGCCAGCCGCAAGCTTGACCTCCTCCGGGCTTTTTGGCAGGATTTCCCGATGGCCCGATCCCTTCCAAAATGTCCCGGTCTGATTGTGTTGGGGCTGTTGCTGCTCCCGGCCGGTGGCAACGGCCCGCCTGCGGAACCCCATCGCCCCCTGCCTTTGGTCAGGGTGAAATCTGATTTGATACCCCGAACATGGCGGGATCTGGATGCTTCCTCACTGAAGGGTTGGGACTATATTCTACGCATTTGCGAAACCCCCAGTTTCAAGAGTCCCCTCGTCACGGATTTTTTCCAGAGGGATGGGTTGCGGCGGATTCAGGTGAGACGGATGCGGGGCGAAGAGGTGGACTTGGATTTCACGCTGGAATGGTCCTTTGAAAAATCGGGCAAAGCGGTCGCGGTTCCCGCCTGGCTCCTGCAAATGAGGGAGCCGAATAACAACAGTGGATTCGATGGAACCACTTACGTGGTGCAGGTCCTGGCCCCGGGGGTGAAACGCCGGATTGTCCGATGGGAACCCACCGCCAGCCCCGATGATCCGGGCTCGGAGGACCTGCTGGATCTGCTGGGGCGCCTCAAGCGGGATACCGGGATTTATCCCCGGTCCGGAGGGGGGCGGGTTTTGAAAACGAATTGAAGCCGGCCTCCCGGGACTGGCACGACGGCCACCGCCGCATCGTCCAAGTGGGCGGCCCCGTGACATTGGGTAAAACCTTTTCGGGAGGGGGGTAACTGGCAAACGCTTGAATGAAAATGGGTCCAGTAAAGAAAGCAAACCTTATTAGAGGAGGGGGAGGCAGGCAAAAATGCAGAAACTTTTACGCTACCGTAAAAACATACCCCGCGCCCGGCGCTCCGGTGAAGTTAATAGTCAGGAGCAGACTTCCTGGACGTGGGCGGATGGATCTGGCAGAGTGGCAAGTGATGGGCGCATTGCGCCATAACGATCCGCAATTCCTTCAGGCAATCCCTGGATCCAGCCAGGCGCACCGGCCAAAGGCTCCCAGGCCCGTTTCTGTCCCAAACTCATGGACCTGTTCGGCGGAAACGATTTCACAGGCCGTCCCGGCCTTGCTGGAAGGCGCGGCCAACCGGCTAGGCATTTGGGATGAATGACGGCGAGGGTCACAAAAAAGCCGCGGGCAAGGACTGCCCGCGGATCATGTGGGGGAGGTTCCGTGTTAGTGGAAATGTTTGGTGATGAATTCCACCAGCTTTTCATCGCTCATGGGGTTGGAGGTGCTTT
>JAYUWQ010001077.1:0-2470 GCA_043753485.1 bacterium | reverse complement strand
GAGCTCACTTATCGCCATCGCTTATGATACGCTGACCCTGTTGTGCCGGCGGCGGCTCTTCTGGCTCAACGTGTGGCTCTCCGTGCTGGTGGTGCTGGTGGTGGCTTCCATGAGCTGTCACGGAGACGGCTGGTCACTGGGCTTTGGCCTGAAGTCATGGCCGAGCGCCTATCTGGTCAAGGGTTCGCCGTGGGAGACCACTCTGTTTTTCGGCGTGGTGCAACGGGCCACCCGATGGTGGGTGGCCGGCGCCGCGCCCCTCCTCGCCTTGTTCAGCATGGCCTCCGTGGTGCCCAAGACGATGAAGTCCGGCCAGGCCGCCCTGCTCTTCACGAAAACCCAGAGCCGAGCCGTCGTCCTCCTCGGCCGCTTCACCGGCGGCATCATCTTCGCCGCGATTCCCGCCCTGATCTGCGTCACCGGACTGTTCCTGACCCTTGGATGGCGGCTCGGCGTCTGGGAAATCCGGCTCTTCCTTGCCCTTCCCTTTGCCCTGCTCCTTTTCTCGGCCCTGGCCGCAGTGACGGTGATGCTGGGCGTCCTGACCAAGTCCTCCTCCGCCTCGCTGGTGGTCACCCTGATTTTTGCCGCCAGCGTGATGGCGCTGCAGGATGCGGCCTCGCACCCTGCCGGAGTGGAGGATGAAGCTGATTTAAAAGGATTGGTGCCATCCCCCTCCGCAGGCTCCCTCGCGCTTCAGGTTGTGACTTGGCCCCTGCCCCGCACCCACGAGCTGATGGAGGGCATGAGCCGGGCGATCCGCCTGAGCGGGCCCCGGCCCTTCCGCGATCTGGTGCGGCGCTGGCGCATCGGCAATCTGCGGGTCGGGGCTGCCGCCGCCGAGGTGCTGGATGCGACCTCCGAGGTGCCGGCGCCACCGGTCACACCGCTGAAACTGAGTGAAGCCGTCCTCGTCACCACCGGATTCTGTGGACTTACCCTGATCGCAGCCATCGTGCTGTTGAACCGCCGCGATCTCTAGCCTTCTTTCCTGCAACTCCATGGCCCGTTCTGTCCCCCCCTCCCGCGACACCGCAATCATTGCGCCGGATCTGCTGCTGGAAGCCTATGCCGGCGGGATGTTCCCCATGGCCATGGAGAATGGGGAGATGGGCTGGTTTTCCCCTGACCCCCGCGGCATCATTCCGATCAAGGAATTCCATATCCCGCACGGTTTGAAAAAAGTATTGAGGAACAATCCATTCGAGGTCCGTATCGACACCGCCTTCGGAGCCATCATGAAGGGCTGTGCCGACCGCGAGTCCACCTGGATCAGTGACATGATCCACCGCAGTTATGTCAAACTGCACGAATTGGGTTTCGCCCACTCCGTGGAGATCTGGCAGGACAACACTCTCGTCGGGGGGCTCTATGGCCTCGCCATGGGTGGGGCGTTTTTCGGGGAGAGCATGTTCAGCCGGGTTCCCAACGCCTCCAAGGTTGCCCTCGCCAGCCTCGTCAGCCGGCTCGACGCCCGTGGTTTTGTGCTGCTCGACACCCAATGGGTGACGGAGCACCTGACCCAGTTCGGGGCCCACGAGATTCCCCGGTCCACCTATCTGAAGCGGCTCAACAAAGCCCTGAATCTGCACTGCTCCTTCAGCTGAGGCGCCTGCCCGCGCTCAACGGCGGGCCTTCCGCTTCACAATCCCGAGGAACTGACGTGCCTCCTCCACTTTGAGGAGATGGGCCGCCGCGAAATAGGCGCCTCCGGCAGCTGCCAGCACAGCGCCCAGCAACACCGCCCGCCGGATCAAACCAAAACTGGCCCAGCCCTGCAGCACCCAATGATTGCCGGCCCACGCCACCACTCCCAGCAGCACCACGGCGGGGATCAATTTGGCCAGCGTTCCCAACAATTTTCCGCCTTCCAGGCCTCCGGCGATGCGGGTCATCATGAAATACAGCAACGAAAAATTCGTCGCCGCAATCACCGCCGTGCTCAGCGCCAGGTATTCATGCCCCAGCCGGAAATAAAACACAAAAACCGAATTGAGCGCGGCATTGAGGGCGATGGACCCCAACGCCACATACATCGGAATGAAGCGGCGGTCGATCGCCGTGAAGGCCGGCTGGATGACCTTGATACAGGCATAAAAAATCAGCCCGACCGCATACCACCGCAGCGCGGCGGCGGTGGCCAGCGTCTCAGAGTGGTTGAATTTTCCCCGTTCGTAGAGCAGTGAGATGATCGGCTCCGCCATCACAAACAATCCCACCGCCGACGGCAGCGTCAGGAACAGCACCAGCCGGTTCCCTGCTCCCAGCACACTCCGGAATTGCTCCGTGATCCCATCGGTCGCCACCCGCGACAATACCGGCAGCGTCACCGTGGCCACGGCCACCCCGAAGACCCCCAGCGGCAGCTGCATCAGCCGGAACGCATAATTCAACCAGGACACCGGCCCGTCCTTGAGTTCCAGATGGGATGCGAAAATCGTATTCAACAACACATTTACCTGGACGGCAC
>JAYUWQ010001076.1:0-6143 GCA_043753485.1 bacterium | reverse complement strand
CTCGGAAGGCCCGCCATTATCCATGTTCAGTCCCCAGTGGGCAATGTCCACGTGGTGGCCGACCCAGTCGAGAAGTTGACCGCCGCCGAAGTTGTAGTGCCAACGCCAGTTTTTGTGCACGCGGGCCTCGATGTAGTCGACCATGGTGGAAGGGCCGACCCACTTGTCATAATCAAGCTGGGCCGGGGGAGCAGTGACGGTATTTTTGTCCTTGGTGCCGGCGAAATCGTTGTGGCCGGAGGGCAGGCCGACCTGCACTTCCTTGATTTCGCCAATGTAACCGCCCCGCACCAGTTCCACGGCCTTGGTGAAATTGTCGACACTGCGCTGCCACGAACCCGTTTGCCAGATCACCTTGTTGTCCTGGACGGCTTTCACGATGGCCTGCTGTTCGGCGATGGTGCGGGCCAGTGGTTTTTCGCCCCAGATGTGTTTGCCGGCTTTGGCGGCGGCGGTGGCGACCAGCGCATGCCAATGGTCGGGCACGGCCAGGGTGACGGCGTCGATGTCCTTCCGGGCCATCAATTCCAAGTAGTCCGAGTATGCGGCGCAGTCGGTGTTCTTGTAAAATTCGTCCACTTTGCCTTTGGCGGCAGCGAGGTGGTTTTTATCAAGATCGCAGACCGCCACGACTTTGGCGTTGTCCAGTCCCATGGTGGAGATCGTGTTCCCGGGGCCCTGCATGCCCCACCCGACGGCACCCACGACCATCCGGTTGGAGGGGGCCACATTGCCATCCGCCCCGCGGGCGGCGGCGGGGATGATGATGGGGACGGCGAAAACGGCGGATTGTTTGATGAATTGGCGGCGGCTGGTGCTCATAATGGTGAATAAACTGAACCGCCACCATAGCTTTTTGTGCCGGGGTGGAAAGGAGAAATTGACGACGGTCGCGGGTCCGGGTCTTTTGTGGGCTCGGGACGGGGGTTGGAACTTGGCAAAGGATGGGGGGTGTGCTTTCCTCCCCGCGGTTCGCCATCCCATTCCATCCGACGTGTCTTCCAAACTTTTACGCCGACTCCTGCTTGCTCCGGTGGTCCTCTTTCTGCTTCTCGAACTGATCCTGTGGGTTTTCGTCAGGATTCCGCTGGAGCCGTTGAAGCGGCTGGATTTATCGAATGACCTGCCGGGCCTGAAAGCCGATGTGCGGCTGGTATTTGACCGGAATCTGACCCGGTATCTGGATGATGCGGCCGGGAAAAAACCGCCCGGCACCATCCGGATTCTCTGCCTGGGCGGGAGTGCGACTTTTGCCATGCTGCAGAACGCCGCGGATACCTGGTGGGGACAACTGGGCCGGCATCTGCAGGCCGGGGGGCATCCGGTGCAGGTCGCGGCGTGGGGCCAGGACCGCACCGGCATTGTGGCCTCCACGGCGGTGGCCGCAGTCCTGATGGATGAATGGCAGCCGGATGTGGTGATCGGAAATTTTGGTTTTGACGACGTGGTGGGTCAGCCGCTGGAGTATACCTATCAGCCGGAGAAAGCCCGGGGCATGCAGGGACCGGCCCGCACGGCGGGATGGAAAATGGCCATTCTGAAGGTCAGCCAGACGGCCCGGCTTTCCCGGTGGTGGGCCCGGCGCAACGAAGCTTCCCGGATTCAGAATGAGATCGGCCGCCGGGATCACTGGAAAAACCAGTTCAACCAGATGAAGAAAAAGGTCAATGAAACGGCGGTCCAGCTCCTGCCAGCCCGGGATCCGCGGCAGGACCCGATGCTGGAGTTCATCGATGGATGGCGCGTCCTGCGGGACCTCTGCAACCAGCACGGGGCGGCCCTTGTCATGACCGGTGAGGCCAGCCTGCATGATTCAACAAATAACTTGTCCCAGCAGGAAAATCTGATGGCGTTGGTTCCCCTGAAAGCCGACCCCGGTCCGGATGCGAAATACGTCAGACCTGAACCCGCCTGGGTGGAACGGGAAATGGCCCGTTATGCGGCGGCGGCCGAATCCTTTGCGGCCTCAGCCGGACTCCCCTGGATCAATCTGAATGGACAGGTGCCACGGGATCTGGATCATTTTTTCAATGACGTCATCCTGACCGATGCCGGATCTGCGGCGCTCACGAAGGAATTGCTTCCCGTGGTGGAACCGGCCGTTCAGGCCCGGCGACGCTAGCCTGCCGCTCAGGGGCGAACGCGGAGCGGAAATCCGCCGGCCGGTCCTTCGCTTTTAAGGTGGGAATCAAGGGGTGGCCGGTTCAGTTTGTCCCCGCTGTTCCCGGGCAAGCAGGGTGGTCAGGCCGCCTCCAAATTTAAATCGGATCCCTATGGAGAGGGCCACGGCGAGGGCTCCAAACACCCACGGCCACCATGGCATGGCCACTGCCAGCAGGTGCATGTCGGTCTGTTGTTTGTCCATGCCGGTCATGACCTCCTTTTCACTGGAGCGCAGCGCCCAGGTTTGCGCCTGATAGGCCAGCATGATGGTGCCATACGCCAGATTCATGGTCAGTCCTTTGAAACTGAGCACCGTGGCCCGGGTGGCTGGTTCGCTGACCCGGTTCAAATACTGCGAGATAAAATAATGAAGGGAACGCATTCCCAGCCAGAATGGCACGACAAACAGCACGCCCACCCAACCTGGGATCATGAGGGAGATGCCGGACAGCCCTATCAGAATCAACACGGCCACCATGCCCATGTTCCGTGAGGGCGTGGCTTTGCCCACCAGTTTTTCCACCATCAGCGCGGTCCCGATGCCCAGGATGGAACTGGCAGCGAGGATGACCCCATTCCACGCCTCATCAATGCCGAGCAGCCGGTAATAATTGCTGCCGACGGTGTAAAACAGACGCAGAAAGGAATCGAAAAGCAGGCCCGTCAGGATGATCACCATGGCCGCCGGACTGCGCAGGATGTAGCGCGCCGCCTGCATCATCTGGTGGAAACTGGACCGGATCAGGAGCCGCAACCCGGATATGTCCGGGGCATGTTCATGGGTGTCCTGGAACCGGAGGCTGACCCGCACCGCCGCGCAGGCCATGAGCAGATTGAGCACCAGCGGGATTCTCATGCAGAGCTCCTTGGTGAAGGTGAAATCCAAATGGAGGAAGTGCGCCGCCCGGTTCATGAAATCCGCGCTGTAGGTGGCGGCTCCCACGAGGGCCACCAGCATGAAGGTGAGGGATTGCCAGCGCATCAGCCGCGCCAGCACCCGCGTCCAGGCTTCATCACGGCCGGGGGCGGGCAGGGCATCATAGACGAGGGCCTCATCGGCCCCCGAACAACAGGCCTCGGCCAGACCACTGATGATCCGGTTGAGCGCCATCAACGGCCAGACCCAGGCTCCGCCGATGGGCATCACGCACAGCAGCCCCATTTCCACCACCATCAGCCAGGTGGAGAAGACCACCAGCCGCTTGCGCCCGAGCTTGTCGGCCAAGGCACCGGAAGGCACTTCAAAAAGCACGATGCTGGCGGCCCACAAGGCATTCAGCGCCGCAAAGTCCTCAATCGACAGCCCGAAATCGAGAAACAGAATCGTGAAGATCGGATAGTAGAACCGGGAGTTGAAGAGCACCCGGAACCACAGGAAGGCCCGGATGTTCTGCTCGGCTGGGTCGAGGGAGGATTCGCTCACGGGGCGCGGATTTTCCGGTCAAAAGGGATGGCAGGATTTTTACGGGGCAGCGGGGCTGTCAGCGGTCGCTGCGCAGGGCGCGGGCCGGGTCCATGCGGCCGACCAGCCAGGCGGGAGGTACGGCCGCGAGGGTGCAGAGCACGAAGGCGATGCCACAGATCATCAGGTTATCCACCAACCGCGGGTCGGCCGGAATTTCGCGCAGGCCGTAGATGCGCTCGTCAAAAATCTGCCAGTTGAACGTGCTGCTGATCCAGCGCCGCAGATCATTCCGGTAATGCAGCACCATGCTTCCCAGCAGATAACCGCTGCCGACCCCGAACCCCGCGACGATCAGTCCCTTCACCACAAACAGCCCGACAATCTGGGAGGTTTTCGCACCGAGGGCGCGCATCATGCCGATCTCCTTCCGCTTCTGCACCGCCATGGTGATCATGGTGTTCATGATGCAGAAGGCCGCCACCACCGAGATGAATCCCAGCACCAGATACATCATGCCGCGTTCGTTGGCGATGGCGTCAAAAAACCGTTGGTTCCTTTCCATCCAGGTTTGTGGCATCCAGCCTTGGAGGGAGTCCTTTTCCATCAGGGCAAATTTGACTTCCCCTGCGCGGTAGGCATCCGCCAGCTCCACGGTCAGACCATCGATGGATTTCCCTTTGCCCGCCAGTTTCTGGGCATTTTTCAGGGAGATGAAACCGGTCAGTTGATCGCCCATTTTTTCATCCTCCAGCACGCCCTGCACCACAAATTCCTCCGGCAGCGGGAGATCGCGATCCTTGTTTTCCACGGCTTCTTTTTTGGAAGGATCATCACTCTTTTCCGCCCGTTGCTGCTCCTGATAGTAGGTCCGGTATTCCCGCAGGAAGGAGGGGCCGAAGACATTCACCGCACTTTCACCCAGCGTCAGGCCAAGGGTGCGTCCCAGCTTGTTCGCCAGTGCCCGGCTGATCACGATGTTGTCCCCCGCCAGTTCAAAACTGCCGCTGCCCTGATCGGTCATCAGCTTCTGCAGCCGTTCCATCTGCACGGTGTCCTGAGGGTCCACCCCGATCAAAAGACACTGAGCTTCATCGGTACCGGTGCCGGTTGCCTCCAATTCCTTTTCCTCCTCTTCGTTGGGCTTTTTTTCCAGCACCGCCGTCACCGTCACGATGGGTGAGACAGATTTCACCTCGGGATGCTGCCGCACCGCCGTGGCGATGGACCGCCACGCCGGGATGCCTTCCTCCGCCGGGGCCTCCGGGAAGTCGCGGTCGGGATTCTGCACGACCAAGGCCGGTTCGGATTTGAGCAGTTCCTCTTTGATCTTTTTCTCAAATCCGCTCATCACAGCGATCACCACCAGCAACACCCCCACGCCGAGCGCCACCCCGGCGACGGAAATCAGGGTGATCACGGACACGAAGGTGCCCTTCGGCTTTAAATAGCGCAGAGCAATGAACCAACTGAATTTCATGCGCCGGGATTACCGCCGGACCAGGAGCACCGCAAGCGCTTCCCCCCAGGGAGGAGGAAGGGGTGGTTGAGCAGAAGCTCAACAAGCTGGCGTCCCGCGCGCACCTGCGGCTCGAAATGCGTCAGTACCCATCCGATTGAATGAAGGCAAGGGGTTGGTGGCGTATGGGGATTCGCGGCGCAGGCCGGTGGCACAGGCGTAAATGCGGGTGTCATGGTTGCCCGTCAGTTCAAATCCCCCTCCATGAAAATCGTCCACCTCACGCCCGGTACCGGTAATTTTCACTGCGGCTCCTGCCTGCGGGACAATCACCTCGTGAAAGCCCTGCGCCGGATGGGACATGAGGTCACCATGGTGCCGCTTTACCTGCCGCTGGTCACGGATGACGAACCGGCCAGCGGGTCAGCCCCGGTGCAGGTGGGCGGAATCAATCTTTATCTGAGGCAAAAGCTGTCCCTGTTTCGTTTTCTCCCGCGGGTCCTGTTCCGGTTTCTGGACAAGCCCGGTGTGCTCCGCGCGGCGGCCGACCGGGCCAGCATGACCAGTGCGAAGGAACTGGGGGAGATGACCCTGGAAACCCTGCGCGGCCAGAATGGACGGCAGGCGGAGGATTGGCAGCGGTTGGTGGACTGGATCGGCACCGAGGGAAAACAGGATTTGATTTCCCTCTCCAATGGACTGCTCAATGGCCTCGCGCCAGCCATCCGGAAAACCCTCGGGGTGCCGGTGATGTGTTCGCTGCAAGGCGAAGACTCCTTCCTCGATACCTTGCCGGAGCCTTATAAAACCAAGGCTTGGGATGCGTTCCGGGCCAACAATTCCAGCGTCGCCCGGTATCTGGCCACCAGTGATTATTACCGCGGTGTGATGAAGGAGCGGCTTCAACTGGCCGACGATCAGATCGTCACGGTCAGGAACGGCATGGACTTCAGCGGTTACGCACCAGCCGCCAAGCCCCCGGCCGTGCCGGTGATCGGGTATCTGGCGCGGCTTTGTTATGGGAAGGGACTGCAGACCCTCGTGGAAGCGTTTGTCCTGCTGGCGCCCCGGCTGCCGGAAGCCCGTCTCGCGATTGCTGGAACAACCACTGCGGCGGAT
>JAYUWQ010001075.1:0-2471 GCA_043753485.1 bacterium | reverse complement strand
AGTCCCGAAATCCATGGTTTCAGATAGTGGGTGAAGGGCATCCGGATCATCCGCGTGACCAGCGGGTCGCCATACTCGGAGATATCGATGGAGATCATCTCCCGTTGCCGGGTGACACAGGGGCCCACATGCACGGCCGTGATTTCTACAGGCAGCGTGCTGAGGGGCGCCGCCTCCCATTTGATCCGATGAGCGAGGAATTCCATCAAAAGTGAAATTCCCGCAAAAGCACTCTGCTGACGGTGGGTGATGGCGGCCCCGATCCCGGAGCCGCGCCGGGCCAGGCAGGCTTCGATCAAATCGGGGGCGGGACTCAGGGCCACGAGGCGGTTGGCGATCTCCGAGTCCAGCCGGACCCGCCAGACAAAGTGATGGCCTTGGCCCGTGATCAGGTGAAGCGGCGCAATCCCCCACCCGAGCAGCAGGGCCTCCACCGCGCGCACGACGGGTTCCTGCAGGTCGAAGGTGCGCCAAGGGTCCACAAAAGCCTCGCCAGGAGCGTCAAAATTCACATACTCCACGTCGAGATGGAGCAGGAGGGAGCGGTAATCGGCAAGAGACCGAGCGATATCCAGTTCCTCGTGCAAAAAGCAGGGCAGGTCTCCTGGAGGATGCAGGCCGGACCGCTGGAATTGGCAGCCATCGGAGTGGGTCAGGTAAACCGCGGTGGCGTGCTCGAGGGTATCTCCCCCCATGAATTCAATCAACCTCTGCCGGACGGAGGGGTCGGCATAGAACGCATTCATGGGCAACGCCGGGTAAAGGGAGGGCTCAGGGTCCACCCGCGATCAGCGGACGAATCCGGGAAAGTATAAGATATACCTAGAATATATACGCTTTCCTGACAAGCCGAAACCTGGGGGATATACATGCAATGCCAATCCTCCGGCCCCCCCGGACGGGCTGCATGGAAATGGACTAAAACAGATCCAACTGCTGCCAGGCGGCATTCATGGTGGCCGGGGAGGTGGAAATGACCGGGCGGCGCAGCCGGACGGGAAACCAGGGGGTGGGCTCGTTGGCGTTGGCGCAGCTGACCATGACATCCTCCCGCTGCTGCGTGGCGAGGACGGTGCGGACGGCGGTGGTGGCAAGGTCGGGCGAGTTGCAGTCCTGGCTGAGATGGCCCAGCACCACCCGCTCCAGCCGGGGAGTCAGGACTTCCGCGATCAGGCTGGCGGTTTGATCGTTGGAAAGGTGACCATGCCGGCCTTGGATGCGTTGTTTGGTGGACCACGGACGCTTCGTATCCAGACCCAGCAGGCCGGTGTCGTAGTTGGCCTCGATGAAGAGGGTGTCGAGATCGCGGAGCTTCTGGCGGATCGCTGCGGTGGCGTGGCCCACATCGCTGAGGATTCCCAGGGAGGATTCGTTATGGCGCAGCACCAGGCCGACCGGATCTGCGGCATCATGGGGCACGGAGAAGGTCTCGATTTCCAGCCCGGCAAACTCAAAACAGCCATTGCCGGGAATGAGATGCCATTGTTTCTCCGATTTCAGGACCGGCCGCAGCATTTCCCGGGTCCGGGCATTGCACAGAATTGGCAGTGGATATTTTTTGGTGAGGATTTCCAACCCTTTGCAATGGTCCCCGTGCTCATGCGTGATGAAGATGCCGGAGAGGGAGTCCGGTTCCACGCCACAGGTGGCGAGGCGTTCCAGCAGCCTCGAGGCACTCAGTCCGGCGTCGATCAGAATCCGCGATTTCCCCGTGCAGACTAGGGCGCAATTGCCCGCACTGCCGCTGCCAAGAACGATGATTTTCAACATGACTCGCCGTTCTGGTAGGCTGTCACCGGGCGCGTGTCAATGGGACCGGGACAGACTCCGATGAATCGGCCCAAATCAGCGCCAGGCAGATCGGGAGGATGCGAAGAACGCTCAGTACTCCCGGTCGAGCTTGATGCCGGGTTCCGGCACGGGGTAGTGGCCGGTGGCGTCGGGCATGACGGGAGCCGGGCCATCGGCCGTGAGGCTGCCGACCCCGGGAGCAAATTCGTGCGGGCAATTCAGCATCTGGTCGAAGGTCACCTCACGGCCGGTGTGGGCAGCCATGCGGCCCATGCTGGTGACGACGCTGGCCTCCACCCCGCGCTTCACCTCGGAGTAGGGGGTATCATTGATGATGGCGGCGGCGAGGTCGTCCCATTCAGTTTGATAGGGATTTGGTTCGCCTTCGGGGAAGGCCCAGAGTTCAGTGCCGCGCTTCATGCGCTGGTCGGGGAAGATGCGGCATTTGCCGGGGGTGTGACCGGAGAAGGAGATAATGGCAGACCCCTTGGTGCCGTGGGCGTAGCTGGCCTGCTGCTGCTTGCAGCCTGTCATGGTGCGGCCGTCGAAGAAGAGCTGGGTGCCGTCTTCGAAGGTGTATTCGACGGAGTAGGTGTCGAGATTCTGATCGATGTAATCACCGCGGTAATGGCGTCCGCCGACGGCATGGGCTTTGACGGGCCACGCGTTTTTCATCCAGC
>JAYUWQ010001074.1:0-6150 GCA_043753485.1 bacterium | reverse complement strand
GCTTGACGATGCTATCCTCCCAGGGACGCGGTCCGGCCATCAAATAGATGGACCAAGCCACCGTTATGGCCAGCAAGACGAAAAAGACCCGGTAGCTGGCAGGATCACGTGATCCCTTGAACCGTTGAATGGTTTCCTTGAAGTGGATCATCAGTCCGCTCCCCAACTCGCAATCCATTCTTTCTGCGATTCAGGATCGTCCAGCGGTTTGTCCAGAGCGCCGAATGACCAGACCTCGTAGTCCGCGTCCGAGTGGACCAGATCGATGTTGGAGATGCGGCGGTTACGGTCCTTGATGGATTTGACGTATTGAAACGGTTTGCGCCATCCATCGATCATGAAAAAGGTGCCGTCGGCGGCGACATCCACCATGCCTTTCTTTTTCTTGGCTTGGATATCCCCGGGTGACGGAGGGGTGACTTCCTCCCAGTAAACGGTGCCACTGGAACCCACTTTGCCGGTGGAGGCGATGCCCCCGCCCTTAATGGCACTGTTGCCGTCGCCGGTCAGGACCTGATAGATCATCCGGGCCCCGCCTACCTTGTAACTCACCCCGCCGATATCGGTGGTGTCCTCCAGCCCGAGGGCCTCGGGATATTCCCCGTTTTCGTCTTGCTGGCCATAACGGTGGCTTGGTCCATCTATTTGATGGCCGGACCGCGTCCCTGGGAGGATAGCATCGTCAAGCGGCTGGCCTCGGGCAGATCCCTCAAGCTGGAGCATTATATTCAAATCGGCGTCTGGTGGGGCGCTGCTGCCGGCTTCCTCGCCTCTCTAGTAGGACTGGCCACCGTGAAATGGTGGTCCCTTCCCCAGGCCGCAGTGTATCCCGACCTTCAGCCACCGTCACGCACGGTCGTGCGCTGGACGTGGTTCTTTGCGATAGCGGCCACCCTCCTCGCCGCCTGGCCCCGTTATGCCAGGATGGATCACAGCCTCTGGAACGATGAGGAATATCACCTCCGCAGTTATGTTTTGGGGGAGTTCAAGCCAACAGAGGACGGGAGCCTGACTTTCGAAGCCGTCACCTGGCCGGAAGCCATTTTCCTCAACGAAAAAGGCAACCACCACATCTGGGCCTCCATCGAAAACCGGCTCGGCCATTTCCTCAGCGGTCACCCTCCGGGAGACTACACCTTTTCCGAAGCAGGACTAAGGCTGGTTCCCTTTGTCAGCGGCATCCTCACTGTTGGCACCCTCGTCCTCCTCGGAGCCGCGCTGGGCAGTCCCCGGGCCGGCCTTGCCGCCGGGCTGATACTTGCCCTGCATCCTTGGCATGTCCGCTGGAGTGTGGAGATCCGGGGATACTCCACCATGCTTTTTGCCATCACCGCCGGTCTGCTCTGCCTGGTCCGGGCCCTTCAGACCAACCGCTGGCGCTGGTGGTTTGGCTTCGCCGCCGCCCAGGCCCTCTTCCTGCTTTGCTTTGCCGGCAGCGTCTATGTGATCGCCGCTCAAAATGGCGTCGCTCTGCTCGTCATCTGGCGCAGTGGCGCTCCCGGGACCGTCCGCCTGGCGGGTGCGGCCCGGCTCATCACCGCCGGTATTTTTTCCTTCATCCCGACCGCCCTCATTCTCGGCCCCCACGTTCCCCAGCTCGCCGCTTATCTGAAATCCGCCAACGAATACGCTCCCATCGGCGTGGACTGGTTCACCGATCTCTGGGCCCACCTCGTCACCGGCCTGCGTCCCTCCGGAGATCTTCCCGGCACCAGCCTCGGGATTGCTCTCAGCGATCTCTCCGCCGCGGCCCCCTGGAAAGGCTGGATCGTCTTCGGCCTTATCCCGCTGCTCACCCTGGGCGGGCTGGGCGCCTTGTTGCGTCAGGACTGGCGCACCCGCCTCGTCGCCGGCACGCTCCTGCTCGCCGCCGGACTCGCCATCGTCCACAACGCCCTGTCAGGAGCCCCTTTTCTGACCTGGTATCTGCTTTATCTGCTCCCCCTCTTCGCCTTCAGCCTCGTGTGGGCCGCCCGGGGGCTGATGGCCCTCCATCCACGCGCCCTCACCTCCCTGCCCCTCATCTTTGCGGTGCTCTTCAGCCTGTTCACCGCTTCAGCCCTCGGTAAAATCATGCACATCCCCCGTCAGCCCATCCGCGGGGTGGTCGCCGCCATGCGGGGCAGTGCCCCGGCCCTCGCGAAAGTTGATCCAAAAATCCTCACGGCTTCTTTCGGGGATGGCGCCCGCCAGATGCTGTCCTACGATCCCCGGCTGCGCCTCCTCAAATCCCCTGCCGACCTCGAAGCCCTGATCCAGCTGGCAATCACCAGCCAGCAACCCCTCTTCCTCTGTCTGCGCGGCCCCGCCGCCATGGCGCAGGAAAACCCTGTCCTGCTGCAGGCCGTCACCGCCGATCCCCGCTGGCAGCGCCTGGCGCCGGTTCTGGGGATGGAAGCCATGCTCAGCTACGACCTCTACCGTTTCGCCCCGGAGTCGGTCAGCCGCCTCCAGCTCAATCCCTGAACCCAACCGCCTGGCACCGCCATGCCTGACAAACCCGCCCTCCGCCGCCGTCTCCGGAACGTGCTGGGCCACCTTCCGGAAGCCGCTAAAACCACCGCTTCCTCCACCCTCCGCGACCGGCTCCTCGCCTGGCCCCGTTTCCAGCAAGCCCCCGTCATCGCGCTTTTCCACTCCACCGTCACGGAACCCGATCTCCTGCCCCTGCTCGGGATCTCTGACAAAACATTCCTCCTCCCCCTCTGCCATCCGGACCGGACCCTGACCTGGCACCGGCCGCTTCAGCTTGACCGGTGGAGACCCGGGCCCTTCGGCATCATCGAGCCCGACCCCGCCCTCAGCCCACCCGTCGCGGTCACTTCCATGGCGTTGGTCCTGGTTCCCGGACTCGCTTTCACCACCGCCGGTGACCGGCTGGGGCACGGGGCTGGTTACTACGACCGCTTCCTTGCCTCCCTCGCCCCATCAGTGGCCACCGCCGGCATCTGCTTCACCTGCCAAATCCTCCCCACCCTGCCCTCCGTTGCCCACGACATTCCCGTCCACCACGTCCTGCATGCCTGAAAAACAAAATGTGACGGATTATCGTTCTCCGATGGACTTGGCCATGATCAATACAGGACACGGCCTGACGCCAGACCTTGCCCGCCACGGCCGGTAGTTTTCTCCCTGAACAGAGCGCCTTTCAATCCAGCGCTTGCCTGCCCCCCCGGTCCCGGGATGATGGGGGATGAAACCGCCTTCCCTGCTCCGCCGCTTGACCCGCACCTCGGTGGTCACGGTAGTGGCCGGGTTGGGCTTGCTGGCGGCATTTCAGAGCCGGTTTATTTATTTCCCGCAGCATTATCAAAAGGCGGAAACGGCTTCTTTTCTGGAGGGAGGCGGGGAGCGGCTGGAGTTCACCACCAGTCAGGGAGCGCAAACCGCCTGGCTGCGCCTGCCGGCCGCGGGAACCGCTCCGGAACGGGTATGGATCGTGACCGCCGGGAATGGCAGCATGGCGCTGGACTTCTCGGGCCTGCCGGAGCTGGCCGGGCTGCGTCACGATGCCTTCGTATATTTTGACTACCCGGGCTACGGGATTTGTGAGGGGAAACCCCATCCCCGCACCATCCAGGAGAGCCTGCGGGCGGTGGGTCCTCTGATTGCGGAACGATGCCAGCTGCCGGCGGGGGGACTGGCCACCCGGGGCATCGTTTTCGGGCATTCCCTGGGAGCGGCCGTCGCGCTGATGGCGGCGGAGGAATATGGGATCCGCCGGGCGGTGCTGCTGGCTCCCTTCACCAGCACGATGGACTTGAGCCGTGAATTGTTCAAAGTGCCGCTGGGATGGCTGGTGACCCACAGGTATGATAATAACGCCGGGCTGGCCGGGCTGGGACAGCGTGGGGGCCACGCGTGGGTCTTCCATGGCACCGATGATGAAGTAATTCCGGTCCGGATGGCCCGCCTCCTCACCTCGGAGGCCGGCCCCACGGCAAGTTTTGAGGAAATCCCCGGCGGGCGGCACAACAACCTGCTGGAAACCGGCTTCCGCCCCATTGGCGCCGCCATGCAGGCTGCCCGCAAGGAGGGCTGAGCCGGCCGGACTGCCCGCCGCAAATCAGAACCCGGATATTCCCACACCGCTTGCGGGGAATGCCCACCGCTTGGATATTAGGCCACCAAAGAGGGGAAGGAATGTGCCTGCACCCTGATTCCAATACCATGCTGCGCACTGACGATTTCGACTATCACCTGCCGGAAGGCCTGATCGCAGACCGGCCGCCCGGGCGGAGGGACGGCGCCCGGATGCTGGTGGTGGACCGCGCCGCAGGAACGATCGGGCACCGGCAGTTTACGGATTTCCCTTCCCTGACCCGGCCGGACGACCTGATCGTGCTGAACAATGTCCGGGTGGCCCGGGCACGTTTCTACTCGGATGACGGCCGGTTCGAGCTGCTGCGGTTGCAGGCCTTGACGGCGCGGCGTTGGCACTGCATGGCCAAGCCCGGGAAAAGGCTGGCCTCAGGGAAACAACTGGTGGTGGGGGGGGCCACCGGAACCGTGGCCGAAGTGTTGGCAGATGGGACCCGGATCATTGAATGGAATGCGGACATTGATGACGCACGGTTTGGACACCTGCCCCTTCCCCACTACATGAAACGGGCTGATGATGCCGCCGATGAGGAACGTTATCAGACCGTATTCGCGGCCAGGGAACGGACGCTGGCCATCGCGGCTCCCACCGCAGGACTGCATTTCACCCCGGAAATTCTGGCGGGATTGCAGCATACTTTCATTACCCTCGAAGTGGGGGCGGGCACCTTCCAACCTGTCAAAGCGGAGCGGCTGCAGGACCACGTGATGCATACGGAACGTTATAGCGTGACCGCGGAAGCGGCTGCGTTGATCGAAGCCGCCCCACGGCGGATTGCGGTCGGAACCACGGTAACACGTGTCCTCGAACATTGTGCCGTGGCGCAGGGACAGGTGACCCCCCATTCCGGGGAAACCTCGATTTTTATCCATCCCCCCTATTCCTTCCGGCGGACGGACGCACTTCTGACAAATTTTCACCTGCCAAAATCCACCCTTTTTATGCTGGTCTGTGCCTATGCGGGAACGGAGCTGATGCGGGAGGCCTACCAGCAGGCCATCGCCGCCCGGTACCGCTTTTACAGCTACGGGGACTGCATGCTGATCCTCTGAGAACAAACGGAAAATACCCCTCATGGGTGACTGGCAAAGAGACGCCGGGCCAGGCAGAAGGAAGGAAGATTCCATTTTTTACCCACCCCATGCCTGGTCTTGCCTCCATTTTCCTTCCCTGGCTGCTCCTGACACTATCTGCCCTGATCCTGGGAGCGGCCCCGCATGGAGGGAAATCCTCCCCGGCGCCACTGCCGGCGGCGGAGCCCCTGGAGCTGCCCAGGCCCCTCGCCACCCTGCCAACCGTCTGGATTGCCGGCGACTCCACTGCGGCCAAAGGATCGCCCACAGCGACCGGCTGGGGCGTGCCTTTGGCCACCCTGCTGGATGCCCGGCAGGTGAATCTGATCAATGGCGCCCGGGGGGGACGAAGCAGCCGGACGTTTATCACAGAAGGATTGTGGGAGCGCCTGCGGGCCGAGCTGAAACCGGGCGACTGGGTTCTGATCCAATTCGGGCACAACGATGCAGGCCCTGTCAATGATGACTCCCGGGCCCGGGGTTCGCTCCGCAGCGTGGGCGAGGAAACCGAGGTTATTCAGAACCAGCTGACCGGCCAGCCTGAAACGGTGCACAGCTACGGGTGGTACCTCCGGAAAATGATCGCGGAAACAAAAGCCCAAGGAGCCACCCCCATAGTCCTAGGCATCACGGTGCGGAATGAATGGAAGGACGGCAAAGTGGAGCGTCGCAATGGCCCATGGACTGAAATGGCCAAAGCCACCGCGGAGACCACCAACACCCCATTTATCGATCTGACAGAACTGATCGCGGATGCCTACGACAAAATGGGTCCCGGGCCGGTGAAGTTGTTTTTCCCAAAGGATCACACCCACACCGGTCCGGATGGCGCGGCTCTCAGTGCCCGGCTCCTCGCCACGGCATTGGGGGAACTCGGAGTGCCGGGATTTCCCACGACAACCAAACCCTGATCATAACGACCGATCCCGCCTGTCCCTGCCCTGACAGCATTCCGGCAGCAGCCCCCGCCGGGCG
>JAYUWQ010001073.1:0-6154 GCA_043753485.1 bacterium | reverse complement strand
GCAGCACAAAGCCTGTCAAAAGCCTTCGAGCGGTTGGCGTAGTCCGGATAACTGGCCGGATCAGCCCCCGGCGGCAAATACCGCCAGTGCTTGTAGAGCCACATCCACTGCTCCGGATGGTCCCGCAGAACGGGCTCGAAGACATCCCAGCAGGCCTGGGCGGCCGCCTGCAGGGTGATCCCCTCCTCCAGCGGGACAGGGTCCATGAACCGGAGCCGCCAGCGCCCGTCAGGATGCGGCAGGGCGAGGGCGGGGACCAGCGGCAGCCCGGTGCGGGCCGCCAAAGCGACATGCAGGACACTGATGCTGGACCAGCAGCCAAAACGGCGGATGGCCACCGCACTTTGGTCAGGATGAGTATTGAGATCAACCAGGGCGGCCGCACTTCCTCCCTTTTTCAAGTGCCGGAAAAGTCGCAGCATAGCCCCCTCCTGAGGCACAATGATTTGCCCCCCGAAGGACCGCAGCCTCCGGAAAATAGCGGTGAGCGGCGCATTCTTGAAATCCTGGGCGATGATCATGCTGGGGCCGCAGTGCAGCGCACGCCCCAGGCTCAGCCATTCGAAATTCCCGCAATGGGCCGTGGCGAAAATGCAGCCTCCGCCGGTGGCGGCGGCCTGCGCCGCCGGGCTGTCATATTCCATGATAAAATAGCGGTCCCAATCTCCGGGATTCAGCCTCCGGCCCCAGAACAACTCCAGAAAGGTTCGCGCGAAGACCCGGTAGTTTTCCCGCTCAATGCGCCGGCGGGCCGCCACGTCATGGGTGGATCCCAGCGCGACCCGGAGATTTTCCCGGATGACGCGGCGCCCGGCAGGATCCACTGCCCACGCGAGGCTGCCCAGTCCATGGGCGACCCTGCGCACCGCCGGCAGCGGCAGCATGGGAATGACGTGCTCGGCGAGGGTGAGCACGCTTAATTCCAGCCCACGGCGCAGCCGCAACCAAAGCGAAGGGGGGCCTACCGGAGAAGACATGATCAATAGGGCATCCGGTTTTACTGCCCTGGTCCGGCCACCGGAGCAGGCGGGGTGGCGGCCGGGACCGCTTCAGGAACAGGAACGGGGACTGGTTTGGGCTGAAGACGGTCCTCCCATTCATGGAGGCTGGCCTCTCCTCCCAATCCACCGATCCTGGAGACCAGTTCCTGACAGCGGATCCGCCATGCAGGATAGTCCGGCGCCTTGCGCTCGGCATCGGCTGAACCCGGAAAGATCAGATAGGTTATTTTAAGATCACTGACAGGACGCTTGTAGGGACTGGCGGTGGGATCCAATTGCCGGGCAATCCGCAGGCTGGCCTCCCCCACCTTGGTGGTGGGACCATAATCCCCCACGACGGCGGGGAGGAGCAGATTGCCGTAAATCACCACCGCGTAGTCGCCGATGACCGGTGCCCAGGCATTGCGCCCTGCATAGCTGCGCAGGGAGGAGGGGATCACAATGAAGGGATCCTCCTGGCCGACCAGATAGCTCCGGCGTTTCAGGTCCGCGATGAGCAGCGGGATTTCCTCCACCCTCGCCGTCAGGATGGGCTTTTCCTCCCGGGTGAGTTTGGGCGCTTTGAGTTTCTCCCGGGCCTCCTGGAGTTCCTGCTCCAATTTGGGAATCACCGGGTTGATTTTGTCGGTGAGCTTCGGCCAGCCATAGCTGGTGGTGGGCTGGAAGTGGGACGACTTCAGGATATAATCATCGAAGGAGGGCATCCGGTCTCCATCGCTGCCGTCGGACACCACATCCATGTCCGCCTGCATCAGCAGCACTTTCTGCTTGGTGCCGGGATGCTCCAATTCCAGCATGGCATCCAGGTCATAGTAGTTATGCCGGCTGGGCAACCGGTCCAGCCGGCGCAGATTGGCGGCCACGGCCTTTTGCTTCAAATCATAAAGATAATGGAAAAAACCGGACACCTTTCCCTTTTCAATCAACGTTCCGAGATCCGGCAGCAGGCTGGCCAGCGAGGGATTGAGCAATTGTAGTTGCGCCAGGGTAGTGGCGGGTTTTGGCACTCTCAGCTTTACGGTCATTTCGACCACGTAGGCGGCCTCGGAAGCGCGTTCTTCCGTGGCCGTGTCACCCTTGCTGGGAATCAGGGATGTTTTCAGCCCGATGCCGCTGAACAACGTGGTGAGATCACCCCCGCGGGGACTGAGCGATGGTCCCGAAGGCAGGGCGGGCGGAGGGATGGGCACTTCGACGCGCTTTTCCACAATCTTTTCCCTGATGATGACCTTGGGTTCCGCCTCCGGACCGGGCGGGAAAAGGCGGCGGGAAACGGCGCGTCCAGCCCGTTGTCCGAAGGGAGTGAACAGGCTCGCGATGCCTGCCGCCGCGAGCACCAGGATCACCCCGCGGACCGGCCACGGCGAACGCCGGGGGGGCGTCCAACCCGGTGTGGAGGTGGATTTTCGGGAATAGGCATCGTCCGGCATGATAAAAAAATGTCTGGGATTTCAAGGCCCGCAAGGACCCGCGGACGGATGCACCGTGGGCCGCAATCCTGCAGCCCGCGAGGCGAAAAACGCAGGCGACCCCCTCCGTTGCGGAAGCCGGATCAGGGAGGATGGTCCCCGCGGCGTATTGGCCACCGTCAGGGTTCGATGGTGACGGGATCGCCGATTTTCAGCAATTTAAAGAACGCCTGAACATCTCCTTTCGGCATCCGGATGCAACCGTGGGAGGCCGGGTATCCCGGCACCATCCCGGCGTGAAACCCTATCTCCTTGCAGCTCAAGCGCATAAAAAAGGGCATGGAGACCTTGTAAATGGAGGACACCCAGTCTGCCTGCTTGTCTGTGATGATATATTTCCCGGCAGGCGTGGGAGTGGACTGCTTGCCGGTGGAAACGCGGGCGCTCCGCACCGGTTGGTCATTTCTGAACAGGGTCACCCGCTGACGGGAAAGTGATACCACCGCATGTTGACGGTCAGTTTCGGTGTCTGGATCCCGGCCCAGCAGGATTTGGGCGGCTGGAATCTGGACACAATCGCACGCGAAGACGATGGCGTAACGATGCCATGCCTTGGTTTGCGCTCCCCGCCTGGCTCCGCCTTTCAGCAGTTGGCGCAGTTGCGCGGTATCCCCCCGGGCCGCGGCCAGCATCAAGGGAGTCAGCCCCTCATCGCGCTGATACCATTTCGCAAAATATTCGCTGCCAAACAATGGGATCAGTTCCGGCGGCGCGGGCTTGCGGAAGGGGTCATCCGGTCTGGCCCCGGCGGCCAACAAAGTATCCACCACATTCACTTTCCGGTGCAACACCGCCATATGATAGGCTGTTTGGCCGAGGGCCCCGGGCTGGCCGGGTGAAGCCCCTTTTTCCAACAGGCGTCTGATCAGGCCGTCGTGCCCTGCCACCGCCGCTCTCACCAAGGGTGGATTCCCATCCGGGCCGGGCTGGTCCACCGGCAAGCCCTGCTGCAGCAGCAGATCAAGCAGATCCAAATCACCATGAATCAGGGCATGATCCAAACCAAAGGCAGGGGAGGCCCCATGCTTCAGCATCAAGCGGATGAGTTCCATGTGTCGGGCTTCCAGCGCCTGTGCGAAAGGCGTCTCCCCCCGCCCGGCCGAATCGGCCACGGCTCCGGGCAGGGCTCCCGCCTCCAGGAGCAAACCAGCCATGGCCACGTCCCGGCGGTCCACCGCATAGCCCAATGCTGCGGGGGATTCCTCCGGAAGAGCGCCCGCGAGGATCAATTGACCGGCGATGGCGGTAAAGCCACCTTGGCTGGCCAATTCGAGGGTGTTGTTCCGGCTCTGCGCGGACTTGAAGCCCGGGGGGGCGCCCCTTTTGAGAAGACGCTGAACCCGGCCGTCCTCACCGGCGGCCACCGCCCGCAACAGGGCTGGCCCCAGTGACTCATGCCCCCGGGGCAGTGCCAGGATCAATCGGTCCACCAAAGCGGCATCCGGCGCCGTCCGGCGCAACAGCAGGTCGACGGATTCGACGGCCCGGTCCGGCTCGGCCCCAGCCTCAAGCAAGGCCATGGCCACCCCGGATTGGCCGGCCAGCAAAGCTTGTTCCAACACGACGATCCGGCTTGGCCCAGGATGATTGATCACGGCCTTATCCGAAAAATCAAGCAGTCGCGCGACCAGCAGCCAATCCTGTTGTAAAACCGCAAGGTGCAGGACTGTCGGCTCTCCGTCCGACGGCAGGCCCGCCTTCACCCCCGCCGCACCCAGAAATCCAATCAGGGTGGCACTGTTTTGCCGCACCGCCTCCACCAAAGCCGCGGGCGTGGCCGCGACCCCCCGCCGCTCGAGTTCCAACATCGCCTGCTTCTTGGCATCCTGGCAGCCCACCAGACCCACCAAAAGCAGTACGCCGCACAGCTTCGTCCCATCCTTCCAGATGGACGATCCTGCCGGAATTGGGAATGGATGATAAGACATGGATCCGAGGGTCATCCTGATGGGAGGGCGCAGGATAACACTCCCCGGGCCCGGTTCAACCCGGAGACTGGTTTTCTTTCATTTTCCATAAAGGGCCAGGTTAAGCTTCCGGCCGCGGGGACTGCACCGCCAATTCCCGCTCCTCCAACCATGGCGGTGCGTTCATACGAAAAACCCCGCCGGCGTCCAAGCCGGCGGGGTTTGTTTGAAGCAGGAATGGCAGGCCGTCCTATTGCATCACCACACGATAGTAAAGCCGCTGCGGTGGGGCCGCGGGGGCATAACGGGCGGGCAGGTTGTCCGTGTAGGTTGTTGTGCTGCCAGCGGAGGCAGCCAGATCGGTGACGATGGTGATCGGCCAGCCAGCCGACGGATTCTCACTGGCCTGCACGGTATAGCGCAGCCCCGGGACGGAGGAGAATTCCAAGGTCACCGCCTTGGTGGCGGAATTGTAGATCACGTTGGAGAACTCCAATTTCGGGAACTGGATGGAGGGAGGACTTTCTCCGGCAGCCAGCCGCTGGATCTGCTCGGGAGTCAGGGCGTCCCCATATACTGCGAAGTCGTCGATCACCCCCTCGGTGTTTTCGGCACCGGCGGAACCAATTTCCAAATCCTGAATGTTGGCTTCCATCACGCCGGTGTTGGAGCCACTGATCACCAGAGCACCATCCACCCAAACTTCTTTGGTATTGCCATTCTTGACAAACACCAGTTGATGCCACTCGGTCAGTTCAATACCCGGGTTGGCACCGGAGATACGGTTCACGGCGCCATCGCAACAATTGGCCGCAGTCCCGGCGGTATCCCAGTAGAAGTTCCCGTCTCCCCAGGTGGCATGGGCTCCGAAGAGCCGGGTCCCATTGCTGCTTTTGCCGAAAAAGGCAAAACTGTTGGAAACGGCATTCAACTTTTGCCAGAAGGAAAAGCTGACCTGATCCTGGCTGGCAGTAAGATTGAGGATAGTGGCATTGGGCACGACCAGCTTCTGGCCGGCCTTGACCGTTCCCAGATTCAAGGCGGTGTCACCAGGCTGCCCGGTGCGTCCGCCGCCGGCTGTAGTGTAGGCCGCCCCCGAAGTCATGGTGCCCTTGGCACGGTAGATGGCATCCGTGGCCACTGCAGGATTCGAAGTATCGTTGAACGACCAGTAGGCCAACAGATCGAGACCTGCAGTCAGCACTGGGAAAGAGGTGCTGAGGTTCGGATTGGTGCCCGCATATACCTCCGTGTTATCGTAAAAGCCATCACCGTCGGTATCTGCCTTGGTAGGATTACTGCCGGGCTGGAGTGGACCGGTGCTGGCCAAGGCGGGGTTTTCGAGGCCATCGGAAAACCCATCTCCATCCGAATCCGTATTCAATGGGCTGGTGCCGGTATTGGTGGCACTGACGTAGGTGCCGGTGCCTGTCTCCGCCCCATCCTTCAAGCCGTCCCCATCGGTATCGGCGATCTGGGGTTTGGTTCCTTTGACATATTCGTTGAAGTTATCCGATCCATCCGCATCGGGATCTCCGAGGGTATCATCCACCGTAATGCTGAGGCCGTTCGCCAGTTCGTAGGCGTCCGGCATGCCGTCGCCATCGGTATCGGTATTCGGCGGGACGATGGCCAGGGGACTGATGTTATTGACCGCACCAGTCCCGAAGAGGGTGGCGATGTCGGCCGGGCTCAAGGCATCGCCGTAGACGGCAAAGTCATCAATCAGCCCCGTGACCTGGGCGTTTGCCTGATCGCTGCCGACCAGCAGTTCGGT
>JAYUWQ010001072.1:0-6162 GCA_043753485.1 bacterium | reverse complement strand
CCCACCCCGCCCGGCTCCTCCCGTCTCTCCCGTCGGCAGCAAAACCATTCCTCTCGGCGCCACCCCACCGCGCCCGGCCACTCCAGCTTTGGCCCGTCCCGCAGGGGCTCCCGCCACGCCGGGAGCCGGCGGAAGTGCTACCCAGCCGTTGCCCCGCGCCACGATGAAGCTTCCTTCCGCTTCCCCTACGGCCGCGATCTCCAGCGCCCCGATCCGGACCACCTCCATGGCCGACGATGATGATGAAGTGGATGGCGGCCCGCTCAATATCATGGCCTGGGTCGCTTTGGTGGCCAGTCTCGCCATGTTGTTCTTCGCTTTCGCTTCGGTCGATGCCTGGCCGCTTTCCAATGGCTTGGCTGATAGCCAGGCCAAAAAAGAAGACTGGGCCGCCGACAACATCCAGCCTTCCTTCAAGCTTCCCTTGGATTATTCTCCTTTCGACTCGAAAAACGACGGCGCCGTGTTGTCCAAATATGACACCGTCAAGCCGACCATCCCCACCAAGCCGGCTGCTGAATAAACTCATTCACTCCCTATCCTGATATTACCATGGGTCCTGCCGTTTTCCTTGTCATCTCGTCACTCGCCGCCCTCGCTGCGGTGGTCCTGACCTTCCTCCAGTAATCCCCGCACCCGGGAATTGCCCCATTTCAGAACGCCCGATTGGCTCCCGCAGCCAATCGGGCTTTTTTGTTGCATCGTGCCATAACCGACTAAGTTTAACGCAGGATCACTTCCACCCCATACCCCACACCCAATCCATGGCCAGCGCTGCAGTCACCCAAGTCTCCAAAGCCACCTTTGCTTCCGAAGTCCTCCAAGCCACCGTCCCCGTGGTGGTTGATTTTTGGGCCGAGTGGTGCGGTCCCTGCAAAATGCTGGGCCCGGTCCTCGACGAAATTGCCACCGAAAAAGGCAGCGCCGTCAAGGTCGTCAAAGTCAATGTCGATGAGGAACCCGATCTCGCCGTCGAGTATGGAATCCGCAACATTCCCGCCCTGTTCTTCTTCAAGGATGGCGAACTGAAAGACAAAGCCCTCGGCGTCCAGCCCAAGTCCGAAATCATCAAGCGTCTCCTCGCGCTCGCCTGATCCTCCAGGCAAGCGTCAGGCTCCCGAGCCTTTCCTCAACCACGGCAGCCCTGACAGGGCTGCCGTTTTTGTTTTGGGCGCGGCGGCTTGACCAAAGCGGCTCCAAAGCGGCTCCAAGGCGGGCCAAGGGACTCCGCCTCCTGCCGCTTCCCTCCCTTGCACCGGCTGATCCCGGGCGGTAGATGCCCCCGTGCCCACCGTCGCCTGTTATTGTCAGGATTTCCTCAAGCCGGACATGCAGCATGTCCACCGGCAGATCATGTCCCTGTCCCGCTGGCAACCGGCGGTGATCACCCAGAAACGTGAAAACGCGGACCAATTCCCCTTCCCCCAGGAAAAGAAACGCCTCACCGTCCTCCCGCCTCTGCCCTGGAGAAATCTCCGCCGCGCCTGGTTCCGGCATGTGAAGCACGCCCCCCTGGTGATCCCCCAGTCGCGGGTACACCGGCTGATTTACGAATCCCTGCGCTTCGACGCCAGGGTCGTGCATATCTTCTTCGGCCACATTGGGGTGCAACTGCTGCCCTTCATCGCGGCCAGCCCGCGCCCGGTGGTGGTTTCCTTTCACGGCGCCGATGTCGGCGTGGACGCCCAACGTCCGGCCTGGCGCGCCGCGCTCCAACAAGTCTTCCAGCGCAGCACCCTCATTCTCGCCCGCTCCGAATCCCTCCTCGACGGCCTGGAAAAGCTGGGCTGCCCCCCGCAGAAACTCCGCCTCCAGCGCACTGGCATTCCCCTGGACGCCTGGCCCTTCGTGGCCCGCCCGTTTCCCTCCGATGGGGCCTGGCATTTTGTCCAAGCCTGCCGCCTCGTTCCCAAAAAAGGCCTGCGCACCACCCTGCGGGCCTTCTCCGAAATCGCGGCCTGCTTCCCCAAAGCCACCCTCACGCTCGCGGGCAATGGCCCCCTCCTGGAGGAACTCCGCAGCGCCGCCACCACCGCAGGGTTGGCCGGCCGCATCCACTTCCCCGGCTTCCTGGATCAGGAGGCGCTGCGCCAGCTGATTTACTCCGCCCACGCCTTTTTCCATCCCAGTGAAACCCCCGCCGACGGGAACCGCGAAGGCGTCCCCAACGCCCTGCTCGAAGCGATGGCTTCAGGTCTCCCGGTCCTCGCCACCCACCACGGCGGCATCCCGGAAGCGGTCACCCATGGCCAGAGCGGTTACCTCGTGCCTGAAGGCGATGCCCCTGCCCTCGCCCGGGCCACCATCGATCTCCTCGCGGATTCCTCGCGGTATCAAACCATGGCCGCCGCCGCCCGGGCGGAAGTCAGTTCCAAATTCGAACGGAGGGCGCAGACCGCGATCCTGGAATCCTACTATGACGAGGCGTCCGCGATGTAGTGAGCAGAAAGCGGGAGCTTTGCAGCCAAATGCGCGTTTGGACGGTCCCGGGACGAAGTGAGTCCGGATCACAGCTATGTTAAGGCATGATCAGGGCCGGCGGTGGCAGCGCAGGGAAAAGGCTGGTCAGGCCGGCGGGAGTAAGCAAGGCACTGGTGGTTTCGGGAATGGAAGCGCCGACCTGAAAGTTGTCCGACGGGCCACCATGACAAACCCCGCCAGTCCCACGCTCAACAGCAGGAGCGTGCTGCCGTCATCCGGCACCGGCACACCATTGGGGGTGATGCCACCGGCACGGGGCACCACCAGACTAGCCAACCCGGCACCTGGATCATTGGATCCTGTATTGAGGAAGCTGGCATCACTGGTGAAAAATCCGAGAGAGATAGTGTCGGATTCATCCGGGGTAACCCATGGAGTGCCGCCATCCAGGCCGGAGGGGTCTGAATAAAAACCGTAGGAAACTCCTTCGGAGGGTCCGGTAGCGCTGAGATCAAGGGTGGGATACCAATAAAGCCGCAAAGCATCGCCCTGATCCCACAAGCCCGAAAAGGACAAGGCTCCGGTGGAACCGGAAAAAATGCCATCGGTGGCCCAGGCGGCAAGGTCCCATGAGGCAAGCAGCATTTCATCCCCAGTCGTGAAATTAGTGCCCGAAGGTCCGGAGAAGACCCCGGAGGTGGCGGCAGTCAGGATCACGCGGCCGCTCTGGCCCATCGGAGACCCATCGGCGGCTTTCAGCACCTCCGCGTCGATGTTGATGGTCACGGCAGAAGCTGCGGCAGGCCAAAGGGCGGCCAGGAGGAAGAGGCAAATGGGGGATTTCATGGTGCAGGAGCAGATTAATAGTTAGGGATATTCAGCCAAAAGGGCGGGGTGGAACTGGCATTCTTGCGGATGATGAAACCGGTGCCCGGGGTAAAGACCATGGCGTTGTCGAAATTGGCGGTCCCGCTGCCGACTTTCCGCCAGGCATTGTTCCAGTAGAAGTAGGTGGCGGAGGCGGACTTGTTCAGTTTCGCGAGCGCATTGTCGTAAACAAAGAGTTCATCCGTCCGGTTCCCCGGAGTGGGGCTCGCGGCAAAAGCGCCGCTGGAGACAAGGCCGGAAGCGGCGAGAGTGTAAGGAGTGGGACGCTGCAGACCCAGAAAGTTATCCCGTTTGGAGGCAGGGTTCACCCCGAGGGCAGAACGCAGCTTGGAGGAAATGACCGCACCCTGGGTAAGAAACTCAGTGGCCGCCGGAATGCGGTGGCGGACGATAAAAAAGGAGTCGGGCAGAATTGCCTGATGATTCCTCGGGATGAGCGGCTCCGCAACCTCCACCCAGTTCCCGCCAATGCAGCTGAAGACCTTCGGGACGCCACCGGCCAGGGTAGCCGCATTGAAATCAGGAAGTACAATCTCAGTGCGGATCTCACTGGGCGAGGGGGACCCATGGACGCCTAGGCCACCCGGGAAAAGCGTGCCCAAAGTCCAGCACGGGATGACGGCAATCCTGTCATTGACCGCGGCATTGAGGGTATCGCCATCAAGATCGACCGTGAGGGTAACGGCGGTGCTTCCGGTGATCATGAACCAACTTCCGGCACTGGAACCTGAGACGATGAGCAGGTAATAGGTTTCCTCTCCCGGGCCACCCTGATTCACGAACCGGCCGGGCTGCCAGGGGTTGATCCCGCTCACGGTGACGGTGTCGCCGGCCACACTCCCGATGAGGGCCGTCGCCGCCGGTGGCCGCGCGAAGGGTGTGGAGAGATAGGAATCAGAATTGCCAGGCAGCGCAAGGCGCCGGAATCCTGAAAATCCTGGTACCGTCACCCCGGCACGGGCAGTCAGGACCGGAATCGCCGCAGCAGCAAACAACAGAAAGGGAAAGGATGGATTCATGGCACCAATTGGGATGGAAGGTTAAGGAAGGACCGTGACGCGGTAGATCCGGCTGGGGATTCCCGCCGCTCCGGGATCGGCAATGCTGACACTGCCTCCGGCGCCGGCGACGAGGTCCGCCACCGTGGCCCACGGGCCCGATGGGAAGGCGTCGTTGGCCTCCACCTTGTAGAGTTTGCCGCTGACCGTGTTCAGATGCATCAGGACTGTGCCGTCCGGCTGGAGGCTCATGGAGGCTACCAGGGGAGTATCTTCGGAGGACCGCGGGGTGGTGCCGGCCTGGAATTCCTGGAGATTGGTCAGTCCGTCGCCGTCGCTGTCGAGCCCGGCGTCGGCCGGATTGTTGCGCTGGAGACCGCTGGCAATTTCCCATTCGTCAGGAAGACCGTCGTGATCCGTATCCGCCGCCCCCTCCTTGAAGATGGTGTAGGTGTCCGGGGTGGTGCCGTTTTCGCGGAGGAAGGTGGCATCGAGCCGGTTGCCATGCACATCCAGCACGAGGGAACCCAGATTGTTGAGGGAGATAAAGTGGGCAGGATGATTGAGGGAACCACCGGTGGCCTGACCGGCTGATCCGGTCACACAGTAGACGGTGCCAAAGTGATCGCGCGGACCCGTCAGGGGCTTGATATAGGCACCAGTGCCGGTGGGACGACCATTGCCGGCATCAACTTTCATGGCAGAAGTCAGGGTTCCGGAAAGACCGTAGTGGCCGTCCAGCAGATAGGAGCGTTCGTAACAGTGACTGTGCCCGTTCAACACGAGGTCCACCCCGCCGGCTTCGAGGATCGGATTGAAATTCTGACGCATCTGGATCAGTTCCGTCTCCGTGTCGGAATTGTGGGATCCTTTGGTGTAGGAAGGGTGGTGGAAAATGCAGATGATCCAGGTGGCGGTGGTACTGGCGAGATCTGCCTGAAGCCACGCCGCCATCGCCCCGTTGGGTGAGCGGCTGGCTGTCATCGAATCAAGGCTGATGATGTGGACATTTCCGTAGTCGAAGGAGAAATAGTGCTCCGTGCCCGAGGCCACCCCGCCGCATTCCCCGGCGGTGGGGAAGGTGTAGATGTCGAAATAAGGATAGGTATCGACAAAGGCCGTGGACTGGCCCGTCTCGTGATTGCCGAGGCATGACCAGAAAGTGGTCTTGCGGAGCATAGTGGGATACATGTCGAAAAGCGCGCCCTGGAATTCGCTGTCGGTCCCGGAATTGTAGGCATTGTCCCCGAGTTGAAGGACTACTTCAGGGATGCGGGGTCCGGTCCATGAGTAGAACGCATTGCGCACACTGGTCTGATTGCTGTTGTTGGTGCCGGCGTCGCCCAGCGCCCAGATGCGGATGGGCCCCTCCGCGCCGGGAAGCGGATGAGTGACGAAAGTATATTCTGCGCCACCCACGAGGGCATCCGAGGCTGAACCAACTGTGTAGTAGTAGCGCGTCGCAGGCGTCAGTCCGGTCAGGGTCACGGAGTGCCCGGTGCCAGCGGCAGGTTCATCGGCTGTTTGTGTCAATTGAGCCGGACTGGATCCGTAGCGGACTCGGCCGGGAATGCTCTGGCTGCTGCGCCAGCGGACCGTGATCTCCACCGGGGATGATTTCTGCAGATAGGGTCCCCTGGTGAGGGTCCCCGAAGGACCCGGAATCACAGCGAGGGCAACAGCTGCCGAAGTGCGGCTGGCCCCCAGGTTATCGGTGGCGACGGTGGTCAGACTGTAATTCCCGGCAGGAACATTGGTCCAGGTCAAGGTGTAGGGGGCCGTGGTGTCTTCACCCAGTTTGGAGGCGCCATTGAAGAATTCGACTTTGGCAATGCTGCCGTCGCTATCCGACGCC
>JAYUWQ010001071.1:0-2481 GCA_043753485.1 bacterium | reverse complement strand
GCTTCCGCCACCGCCCCCAGCGCATCCAGTTGATGCAGGGTGCGCACGATGTTTTTGCCCCATGCACCGGAGCCAATAGCAGCAAGTTTCATTCGGGGATCAAATTCATCCTGGTCAGACAGGACGGGCCAGTACTGTGAGGGGGTTTCCACCCAGCAGGCGGACGGCAAAGTCCGGCGCCAGGCTCATCAGGATTCTGCGGGGCCAACGGAGGAGTCTGGTTTTCAGAGGCGCGTAGGCATTGCCCCGGAGATCGGAGTAAAACCAGTCCTCGATCTCAAATCCAGTATCCCGCAAGGTGGCCAGAGCCGTGTTCTTGCTGAAATAGTGCAGATGGCCCACCGATTTCCGGACTCTCATGATGGGCTCGTCCCGCAGGACCATCTGGGCCGTCATATCAAGGGGGATATGAAAGATCAACTGCCGGCCCAGGTGGCGCAGCGACCGGAGGAAGCCCATGAAATCCTCAACGTGTTCAAAAACATCGAGGATCAGCACGAGGTCGTAAGTCTCCGTCAATTCGTCAGCCGTGCGGTGCAGGAAGGTGATGCCGTTCCGGGTTTTGGCGGAGCAGTTTTGATAGGCTTCCGGCATCGGCTCGACCCCGGTAAACTGCACGGAAGGCAGATGGCGCTGCAGTTCCACCAGAATCCCGCCGCTGCCGCAGCCGATTTCACAGATGGTCTGCGGTTTGATCCCGGCTTTGGTGATCATGCGGAAGACCTGCCCCGCCTTCCAAACGGTGTTTTCCTCACCACAGCCTGGATTGGCCGCCGCATAGGTTCCGTCTTTATAAATGGAGGCGACTTTGTCTTCCATGGGAGTAAGGGGATTCTGGAGGATGCGGGGGGTCGTCAGGCTTCAGGCTTTGGTGATCTGACCGGGTTTGGTGGCCACGTTGACCAGCGCATTGCGGGTATCCACGATGACCGGGGCCCAGGCCACCAGTTCCTCGAGATTGTATTTGGCGTGATGAGTCGAAATCAGGACGAGGTCGAACGCGCTGATGGCCGCCTGGTTCCACTCGATGGATTTCATGCCGGTATATTCGGCGTGCTCGCGGGTCGGGGTGATGACCGGGATGTGAGGGTCATAGAAGCTGATGTCGGCTCCCTGGATTTTGAGATAATCGAAGAGCTTGAAGGTGGGACTTTCCCGCATGTCATCCACGTTGGCCTTGTAGGCGAGGCCGAGGATGAGGATTTTGCTGCCATTGATTGGCTTTTTCAATTTATTGAGACGCTCCCCGACTTGGCGCACGACGTATTGCGGCATGCCTTCGTTGATCTCGCCCGCCAATTCGATGAAACGGGTGTGAATGCCGTATTCCTTGGCTTTCCACGTCAGGTAGAAGGGATCGATGGGAATGCAGTGTCCACCGAGGCCCGGGCCGGGGTAAAAAGCGGTATAACCGAAAGGTTTGGTCTTGGCGGCGTCGATGACTTCCCAGATGTCGATGCCCATGGCGTCGGCCACGATCTTCATTTCGTTGACCAGCCCGATGTTGACGGCGCGGAAGATGTTTTCCAACAACTTGACCATTTCAGCCACGCGGGTGGATTTGACCGGGACCACCGTTTTGTAAATGGCGCCATAGGCGGCAACGCCCTGCTCGAGACACTCGGGGCAATGGCCGCCCACCACTTTGGGAATGTTGGTGCCGCTGAAGTCGGGATTGCCCGGATCTTCACGTTCGGGAGAAAAGACGAGGTAGAAGTCCTTGCCGAGTTCGAATCCACGGGATTGGATCTGACCGGTGAATTCCTCTTCGGTGGTGCCCGGGTAGGTGGTGCTTTCAAGACAGACCAGTTGATGGGATCTCAGGTGGGGCAGGATGGTGTCCCGGGTGGCGCGGACGTAGCTGAGATCCGGTTCGTGGTGACGGTCCAGCGGAGTGGGGACACAGATGATGATGACATCCACTTCCGGGATGCGGGAGAAGTCGCTGGTGGCCTGGAGGACGTCATTTTTGATGGCGCTGGCCACCCGGCCGGGACCTATGTGCTGGATGTAGCTGACCCCGGCGGTCAAGCTATCGATTTTACTCTGATCGACGTCGAAGCCGATGACACGGATCCCTTTTTCCGCAAATCCGAGGACCAGGGGCAATCCGACATAACCGAGACCGAGGACACCAATGACGGCAGTGCCGTTTTCAAGTTTTTGTTTTGGACTCATGGATGAAGACAGGATGGGTAAAAAGCTGGGAATGATGTGGTGTGAAATTTGCCGGGGTTTCACCGGGCATGCCCGGACTCAGGACGGAACTTGCGGAATGTTGGCTCCGGCATGACCGGCGAGCAGGGGCAGGAGCCGGTCGGCTTCCTTGAGGGCGAGGGCGACAACTTGGTCCATGTTGTAATAGTGGTAGGTGGCGAGGCGCCCGATAAAACTGGTGTGGGGCTCAGCAGCCGCGGCGATGCGGTATTTTTCGTACTGGGCGCGGGTGTCAGGAGCCGGGATGGGGTAGTAGGGCTCGTG
>JAYUWQ010001070.1:0-2483 GCA_043753485.1 bacterium | reverse complement strand
GTGGATTCCATCGAACTTTGGAAACAAGCCCGCCGCGCCGGGATCAGCCTCGCCCCCGGCCCGCTCTTTTCCCCGGACGGCGGCTACCGCAATTTCATCCGCCTCAACTGTGGTTACCCCTGGAGTCCGCTGCTCGAACGCTCCATTGCCATCCTCGGCCACCTTGCCCGGGGTCTGGCCGGCTTATCCTGACCGATTCCGCGCCCCAAATGCAGGCAATTTAATGGTGCCTATTGACCAATGCTCACCACCAGACCCGGGACCTGTTCCTGGAGTTGTTTGGCACCTTCCGGGGTGGCTTTGGATTGCCAGAGGTAGACCTTTTTGAGGGATTTCAGACTCGCCAGGGTCGCCAGACCGGCATCAGTCACCGCCGTTTCATAGAGGTTGAGCTGTTCAAGACTGGCGTTGTTCTTGAGCGCACTCAGGCCGGCGTCGGTGATCCCAGTCCGGCTGAGCAGGAGGCGGGAGAGATTCTTCATTGGCAGGAGTTGTCCGAGATCGGCATCCGTGATGCGGGTGCGGCTGAAATCGAGCGCATAGATGTGGCGGGCAATGGGACCCAGTTGACTGAGTTTGAGATCCCCCTGGGCCCGGTCACTATGGCTGAAGTCCAGTTCAAGCACGAAGCCGTTTTTGGAGAGGGCCCTGATGACGACGTGGTCTTTTTTCAAGTCTTCAATGATGGCGGGATCGGGGGCAGTGAGGTTTTCCGCAAGCGTATCGACGAGGAAAAGCCCGTCGTGCCCGGCCGGAATGGAAACCCCGTCGCCAAGGTCAGCCCCGGTTTTGATCCATTCGGCAAGCACCGCGCGCTCACTGGTGTTGAGGGGGTTGCCTTTGGGCGGCATGAAATCCGTATCGTCCTGAGGGAGGCCGGTGACGTGATAGACCCGGCTTTTTTCAGGGACTCCCGGAACGATGACCGGTTTGCCATTCACGCCCGCGCGGATGAAATCCGGAGTATCCAGACGCAGGTCGCCTTTTTGTTTTTTGGGACCGTGGCAGGAAATGCAGGATTTGGCAAAAATGGGGCGGACTTTGGAAAAATACAGACTGTTCTTGGAAACCGGCCGGCTGGGTGGCTCGGGAACGATCGCCACGACCGGGACCGCGGGATCGGCTCCGACAGTTGGAGTGCCAGAGGAAGGGTCGGCCGGCATGGCGGCGGAAGTGGCCAGGGCAGCCACTGCGGAGGCATCTGCCGAAGGAATTTCAGACCGGGTCGGATCCACCATGAGCGGCGTTCCGGGAGCTAATGCCGGGGGGGCGGGCGAAACCAATTCCTCAACCGGAACCACCGGCCCAACCGGGACGGCAGCCGCGACCGGGGCGGCGGGCGCACTGGAAACTCCGGCGGTGGCGGGAAGATCTCCTCGATCCCGCGGGACCGTGGTCCCACTTTGCCATATGGCCAGCACCCCACAGGCCAAGGCCGCGGTGAGCGTGGCCCGGTAACCGATGATGAGAAATGCCTGCCAAGGCTTGCGGCAGGGAGGCCGGTTGGCGTTGGCGGTGTCATAGAACCGCTCGCGGAGGAGCAGGAAGGACCGGTTCCGGGCCACGCGCTTGAACATCCACGCCACACTGGCGGCAGCCGCCAGAATGCCGGACCAAAGCCCCGACTTCAGCCCCTCCGGATCAAACCCGGTAAAATAGAGCGTAAAGCTGAGGATACTCACCAGTGCGGCCGCAACCGCCGCACAACACAACAGCCAGAGCACGGCGGGTTCGCTGTCGCGGTCACGCCGGGAAAGCACAAACCCTTCCAGACAAACTGCGGCAACAAGCAGTCCAGCCGGAAGAAATTCAAGGAATTGCAGGAGGGAATCCAGCATAGGGGGAAACGGGAACCGGTTTTCTTCCGGCTACGCGGTTTTCAGCACCATGGCAAATGATAGGAATGAATCCGGCCGGGGCCGGCCCCGGCCATCAGAAGTCATGAAGGCCAAACCCGGGCTTCCCGGCCCTCCCCTCCCGGACTAGCCGAAGAGGGAAACGATCGGCTGGCCTTTGTCAGCAATGGTGAAAGGCCGCTTCGACGGGCTGTAGATGACCTGATCGAGTGGCAGACCCAGGCCGTAGGCGATGGTGGCGTTGAAATCAGGGACCGCGGTTTTGCCTTCCACGACTTCGGTGCCCATTTCGTTGGTCTGGCCATGAACGGTGCCGCCCTTGATGCCACCACCCGCCATGAGGGCGCTGAAGGCTTTCGGGTAGTGGTCCCGGCCGTCGTTTTCGTTGATGTAGGGCGTGCGGCCGAACTCGGTGCAGAGAACCACCATGGTCTCTTCCAGCATGCCGCGCCGTTCGAGATCCTTGAGCAGGGCCCCCAGCGCTTTGTCGAGGGTGCCGGCGAGGCGTTCCACCGCCTGGAAATTATTATTGTGGGTGTCCCAGCCCCCGAGGGTGACTTCGACGTGGCGCACATCATTTTCAACCAGCCGCCGGGCGAGCAGACAGCCTTGGCCGTAGGTGGTGCG
>JAYUWQ010001069.1:0-6182 GCA_043753485.1 bacterium | reverse complement strand
CCACCTGGTTCAACGGCGGCCCCAACACCACGGAATCCCTCCGTCCGCCCACCCTCAATCCCACCAACGGAAATGTCACCCTCACCTGGAGTGCCGTGGAAGGCGGAACCTATCTCGTCGAAGCGTCGCCGGATCTGACCACCTGGCCGGATCTCACGCCTTCTGTGGTGGCTGCTGGCCCGTCCGCCAGTTTTGTGGAATTGGCGGCCGCCACCACCGCGGGCCGCCGTTTCTACCGCATCTCCCGCACCAGCCTCGCCGCCTTTGACAGCAATGGTTTTGACTACACGTCCGGAGGCGGCGGGGGCACCGGCAGCACCGCGGTGGCCCCCGGTGGCAGCTCGGCGAGGGGCACTACGGTCACCATCGTGATCACCCTCCCCACCACGCCGCCGAATCCCCCCGCCAACATTCTTCCCCTCAGCATCACCCTGGGCGGCACCGTCATCGGAACCTCGCTTTCGCGTCCCTCCGCCACCACCGCGCAGGCGACTTTTGTCATCCCGACCGCCACGGCGACCGGGGCCAAAAATGTGGTGGTAACCTTCAATCCAGGCCCCACCTACACCCTCACCAACGGGTTCACCATCAACTGATCCATGCGCCGTTTCCTCCAGACCCTGCTGTGGCTGGCCGTCCTCACCCTGCGACAGCCCGCTGCTGCGGCGCGGCTCGAAATCACGATCGAACCCGTCTTTCAGGGCGCTCCGCTGCGCTTGGATGCACTTGCCTATCAAAATGCCGCCGGTGAAACGCTCTCGGTCACCCGCCTCAGTTATCTGCTGAGTGGCTTCGCCCTCGAACGCCCGGACGGGCAATGGATGGAATTCCCTGCCACCTACGCCTGGCTGGACGCCGCGGCGCGCCGGAAGGCGATCTCCCTGCCGGACGCGCCTGCGGCCACCTACCGCGCGATCCGGTTTTACCTTGGCCCGCCGCCGCGGGAGAACGTGGCCAAGGGTGCAGAATTTCCCGCCGGACACCCCCTCAATCCCAATCTGAACGGCCTCCACTGGTCTTGGCAGGGCGGCTACATTTTTCTGGCACTGGAAGGCCACTTCCGCACCGGCAAGGAGGAGCCGCAGGGTTTCACTTGGCACCTCGCCCGCGACCCTAACCGCACCTGCATCAGCCTCGCCGCCCCGCTGGATCTCCGCCAGGATACCGGGGTCCTCCTCCAGTTTGATCTGGCATCCCTCCTCAATGCCCCGCGTGCCCTTTCGTTCGGCCGCGATGGCACCGCGACCCACTCCCGCGAGGGCGATCCGGTGGCCGCGTCCCTGAGCGCGAATCTCCCCGGCGCGTTCCGGGTCAGCCGCCTCGTCTCGACCGCACCCCCCGCCATCCCTCCACTGCCGGTGCCGCCGATTGATCTGCCCGCTAACTTCACCCCCTGGCGTTTCACCATGAGCGGCACCTTCCCGATCCCGGATCTGCCCCGGGACAATCCGCTCATCACCGAACGCGTCACCCTCGGGAAAAAACTGTTTCACGATCCGCTCCTCTCCCGCGATGGCACCGTCTCCTGCGCTTCCTGCCACCGGGCTGATGCGGCTTTCACCGATGCCAGACCGGTTAGTACCGGCATTGACAACCGGCGAGGCGACCGCAATGCCATGCCCCTGTTCAACCTCGCGTGGAAAACCCAATTCTTCTGGGATGGGCGGGCCGGCTCCCTCCGCAGCCACGTCCTCCAACCCATCGCCGACCACCGCGAAATGGACGAATCCCCCGACCGGGTCTGCGGGAAACTAGCCAAATCAACGGACTACCTGGTTGCCTTTACGGCGGCCTTCCGTTCTGAGGGGATCACTCCGGAAAAAGTGGCGCTCGCCCTGGAACAATACCTCCTCACCCTCACCGCCCACGATTCCCGCCTCGACCGTGCCTTCAACGGCACTGCGACCCTGACGGCGGACGAACAGCGCGGCTTCGAGCTCTTCATGACAGAGTCCGATCCCCGCACCGGACAGACCGGAGCCGATTGTTTCCACTGTCACGGCGGACCACTTTTCACGGATCATCAATTCCATAACAACGGTCTCCTCACCGATGATCCCGGCCGGGCCCGTGTCACCGGCCAGCCGGAGGACCAGGGGAAATTCGTCACTCCCAGCCTGCGCAACATCGCCCTCACCGCCCCCTACATGCACGATGGCCGTTTCTCCACGCTGGAGGAGGTCATGGCCCACTACAGCACCGGGATCCACCGCACTGCCAGCCTCGATCCGAATCTGGCCAAACATCCGGGGGCCGGACTGAATCTCAGCGTCGCGGACGAGGGTGCCCTGATCGCCTTCCTCAAAACCCTGACGGACGAACCACTTGCTGCACCATGACCCGTCTTCTGCTCATTTTCCTGGGGGTGGCCGGCTCCGTTTTCGCCAGTCCCAACGTGCTCCTGATCATCGCTGATGATTTCGGGGTGGACAGCCAATCGCTTTACAATCCCACCGCCGGAGCCACCGCCCCCACGCCGAATCTCAATGGCCTCGCCGCTTCCGGCATCCGGTTCACCAATGCCTGGGCCTGCCCGGTGTGCTCGCCTACCCGCGCCTGCCTCATCACCGGCCGCCACGGTTTCCGCACTGGGGTGGGTGGAGTCGTCAGTGCCGCTGCCGCCAATGGACTTACCGCAGCGGAACTCACCCTGCCTGAAGTCATTGCCCAATCCAGCACCGCCAGCTTCCAGACCGCCTGTTTCGGAAAATGGCACCTCAGCGCCGGCACGCCCACCAGCAGCGCCACCGCGCCGAACGCCATCGGGGGCTGGCCCCATTACGCCGGAGCCACCGGCGGCGTGCTGACCTCGTACACCAACTGGACCAAAGTCACCAACGGGATATCGGCCAACAGTACGGCGTATGCCACCACCGATGTGGTCAATGATGCCACTGCCTGGATCACCGCCCGGACCAACGCCCATCAGCCATGGCTGGCCTGGGTCGCGTTCAACGCACCGCACACCCCTTTTCACAATCCCCCCGCCCCCCTCCACAGCTATGGGGCCAATCCCGCCACCAATCTCCTGAAATACCGCGCGGCCGTCGAGGCCATGGATACCGAAATCGGCCGCCTTCTGACGTCGGTCAATCCTGCGACCACCACCGTCATCTTCATGGGCGATAACGGCACGCCCGGCCAGGTCATCCAGTCGCCTTACGACAGCACCCATGCCAAAGACACGCTCTATGAAGGCGGCATCCGCATCCCGCTCATCATCCGTGGGCCCGGCATCACGCCTGGCCGCACCAGCGATGCCCTCGTCCACGCCGTCGATCTCTTCAGCACCCAACTCGCCCTCGCCGGCGTCCCGCTGCCTACCGCGGTCACCCTCGATTCCCGCAGCCTCGTTCCAATCCTGACCGGTCAGAGCACTGCCATCCGTTCCCGGCTTTATACCGATCAATTTGATCAATCCGACCCCACCAGCGGTGGACGCGCCCTCCGTGATGACCGCGTCAAGCTGATCCGCTACCACAATGGCACCGAAGTCTTCCATGATCTCCTGACTGATCCCGCGGAGGTCACCAATCTCCTTCCAACGGCATTCCCGCCATGAGCGCCCTCCACCAGGCCCTCTATTACCGCCTCCGCTTCAACCTCGGGCAATACACCACGGCCGCCTCCCTGGAACCCACCAATCCAGCTTTCACTCCGCTAGGCTTCTCCCTGACCGTGCCGGAAACCCCTGCCGCCACCCAGACGCTCTGGCAAAGCACCGACCTCGACTTCTGGACGCCCGTCCCCGGGGTCACTTCCTCGCGAAGCGCTGGCCAATTGACGTTTCTGGCGCCCCCTTCCAGCAGCCTCCGGGTCTTTTACAGTATCCTGACCGAGGCGCCGTGATGCACTGAACTTCATTCCGATGTGGAATGCAGGCCATTCTGGTTCATCAAATGCCAGCAACGAACGTCGGGGCCGCTTTCATTTCATATTCTGAACCATGCTTGAACCCACCGGAATGTTGCCAGAACGCCCGCCCCAGGGCGGGGAGCGGTGGATGGTGGCGGTGTTTGCGGCCGGGTTTGTGGGACTGATGGGTCTTGCCCTGCTGGAGGATTACGAACCGCGCAGGCTGAGCGTGATTTTTGTCGTGCTCTGCTGGATTCCGCTGCTGGTGATCCATGAGGCGGGGCACGCTGTTGTGGCCCGGGCCTGCGGGTGGGAGGTGGAACGGGTCGTGATCGGGTTTGGCAGGACGTGGCGGACTTTCGTGATCGGGGGCACGCCGGTGCTCTTCAAAACGGTGCCGCTGTCAGGATATGTCCTGCCCCGGCCGCGCGACCTGCAGTCGCCCCGCCTGAAAAACAGTCTGATTTATGCGGGGGGACCGGGATTCGAATTGATCGCAGCACTCGCCGTGCTGTTCCTGACCGGTCCGGGCGTGATCTTCCAGCCCAGTGACTCGATTCCGGTGATTGCCGCGCAGAGCTTCTGTGTGGCGGCGGCCCTTGGCCTGGTTTTCAATCTGGTGCCGCACCGCATCTGTTCGGAAGGCAGCGAATCCTGGTCGGATGGGCTTGGAATCCTGGCGAGCTGGAAACTCCCGGACCGCCATTTTGCCCGCCGGATCAAAGAGACCAACGAGGATGAGGACGGGTGATGGCCAGTCCTATTTATCTCCGGCAGGCTCCTGTCCTGGCACCGGCGGGCGCACCAGGGCGGCGGCTTTTTCCACCCGGATGCGTTCGAAATCGGCGGTGCGTGCCGCCAGTTCCCGGGTCGCCAGCTGGAATTGATAGAGGCTGACGGTGAGGTCGGTGCGGGAGGTGTTCAAATCCGTCAGGGCCTGGAGCACATCCAGGCTTTTGCTTTCACCCAGCCGGTATTGCTGTTGGAGGAGGGAATAGTTTTCCTCGGCGGATTTCACCTCGGCCCGCAGACTGACGAGGGTTTGCTCGAGGGTGCGCGTTTCCAGCCAGGCGGCGGTGACCTCCTCGTCGCTTTGTTTGGCGGCGCGTTCGTAGTCCAGCTTCGCCTTGGCGATCTCCACTTCGTCGCGTTTCAGGTCCAGAGCTTTCTCCCCGCCGGTGAAGAGCGGGATGCTGACGGAAACCCCGGCGGAGTAATCCGTCTGACCTTCCGTGCTGGTCGAGTTGTTGTTGAGATTGCGTCCGGCACTCACGGAGGCGCTGACGCTGGGCTGATAGGAGGCGCGGGTTTCGTTGAAATTCTCCCCCCGGCGGACCACTGCCGTGAGCAGCCGTTGCAGGTCATCCCGCTGGCGGCGCGCGCGGGCCCGGAGGTCCGGCAGGCTCTGGGAGGCAATGTCATAACCTTTGGGCTCCACCACTTCGAAGCTGGAGCCGGGATCGAAGTTCAGAATATTCGCCAGCAGGGTGCGCGCGTATTTCAGGGTGTTTTCCGCTTCGACGAGCGCCCGCTTCCCCCGTTGCAGGGTGACATCGGCGGTGAGGACATCGGTGCGGATCACTTCCCCGACAGCGAGGCGTTGCTCGGCGAGATTTTTCTGCTCCTCGGCGAGGCGCAGACTTTCCCTGCTCACCGCCACCAGCGCCTGTTGCCGCAGCACTTCGTAATAAGCGGAGGCCACGGCGAGGGCGGTGTCGCGGATGGTGCCGCGGTAATCGAGCCGGCTTTCCTGGGCGGAAAGCAGCCCGGCGCGGTAGGCCGGGCCCACCGTCGGATCAAACAGCTGCTTGCTGAGGGAGAGGCGGGTGCGGCCGCCGGTGGCCCGGTCAAAGTCAAAACCATTGTCGCCGGAGCCGTTGTGGTCGGCGCTCAGCGAGCCATTCAGCCGGGGAGTCAAACGGGTCAGGGCGCGGGCTGGCTGGAGATCCGCCTGCACCACCGTCTGGAGGGCGAGGGCAATGGATTGGTCTGTCGCCAGCGCCCGGTCGTAGGCCTGATCCAGGGTCAGACGCGAGGGGGCAGGACCAGCCAGCGGCGGCAGCGTTTCCGCGGCCGTGGCGGCGGCGGTCATCCCGGCAGAAAAGAAGAGAATTCGAAGAAGCACCATCACTAAAAACCCGGGCAAACCCGCACCGGAGGAAGCCATACAACGCTGGGGATTTCCCGGTCTGTCAGGCGGGCATTTTACTCATAAAAATCAATTTTCTTTGAACAAAACCACGTCAGGACGGTCCGGCAGCCCGCTCCAGTCCCGGGGCATTTACAGAGCCCTTACAGACGAAACTGGGGAGCCGGGGGAAGTTGGA